>JAAUTJ010000103.1 GCA_012031475.1 Leptolyngbyaceae cyanobacterium SM1_3_5
GAGGTCGGGTGCGGTCGCTTCCGCCGCCTCGCCAGCGCCGAGTTTCTCGTAGCGGCGCGTCAGCGCTGGCGCATCGCCGCGTAGTCGTCGCCGGGGCGTGATGCCCGCGATGTTGAAGCGCCGGTAGTCGCTCTTCTTCATCGCGCCATCGACGCAGACGACGCAGGAAGCCACCGTGCCCTCGCCCATCGTGTGGCTGATGTCGAAGCATTCGATGCGGCGCGGCAACTCCGGCAAAGGCGACGCGATCGATTTGTCAGGGCGAGGTGAAGGCGGGCGTGGTTGTGTCGCGGCAGCAGTTGGCGCAGTTGTTAGCCGTGCCGGAGCGCGATCGCAAATCGAAAGTTGAAGCGATTCTCAAAGAGCCGTACTGCCAGTTGCCTAGCCTGGAAGTGCGGGCGGGCGTGGCTGCGAATCGCGTGGCGTATCCGCTGGCGTTTGATCCGCAAAGCTGGCTGGTGGTTCTCTACGAAGGCGATGAATATGCGGGTTACGAGTTTCGTGTGCAGTAGCGTTGGGCTGGTCGGAGTATTTCTAGCGGGGTGCAGTCAGCCGATCGAACCGGGGCGATCGCTGCCGATCGAACAGCGGTGGCAGTTGCAGCCCGGAGACACGATCGGCGGGCATCGCATCGCGGGCGGATTGGGCGACATTTCGATCGAACTGAACGGCGATCCGGTTTATGCGCCCGCCGATGGTCGGGTTCAGCCCGTCGAGTCGAATCCGCTTTGCGTCGTGTTTGAAGCGCGGAAATTCCGGCCTATTTGTTTCGCCTGTGTGGAATTCGCGATCCGCAGCTTGGGGAAGTGCGGCAGGGAGAGGCGATCGGCAAAACGGACGCGCTCCAGTTTGCCGCCTTGCGCCGTCAGCCCGATGGCAAATGGGCAATGGTCGAACCCTCCCGCCAAATCCTAGAGCAAACGCTGAAACCCTCATGAACATTCGTCCTTACGCATCCGCCGACCTCGATGCGCTGCGCCAGCTTTTTCAAGAGACGGTTCTCGCCATCAATCGCCGCGACTACACGCAGGCACAGGTTGAAGCTTGGGCATCGAGTGCAAACGATCGATCGCGCTGGGTCGATCGCCTCGCCGCGCATCACTTCGTCGCGGTGGCCGAAATCGATTCGCAGATTGTCGGATTTGCTGAACTTGAAGCCAGCGGCCACATCGACTGCTTCTACTGCCACAAAGATTTTCAAAACCAAGGCATCGGAACGCAACTGCTCGATCGCCTCGAAGCCGAAGCGCGATCGATTCACCTGCCGCAGCTTTTCACCGAAGCCAGCATCACGGCCAAGCCTTTCTTTGAACGGCGCGGCTTTCAGGTCGTGCGATCGCAACAGGTCGAACGACTGGGACAAATTTTCACAAATTTCCAAATGACCAAATCGCTGTCATGACGATTTCTTCCAACTGCTGGTGGCTGCTGAAGCTGGCCGGACACGCGATCGCCGCTTGGCTCGCCCTCAGCCTGACTGCGATCGCCGCTGAGCCGATGGGTCTCGATTTTGATTTAGCAAAAGCGGATTTGCCTGCGGAAAGTGAGCCTGTTCGATCGATGACGCTCCCCGTTGTCGATCGTCAGGCTCCGATCGGCAGCGAGACACCCAAAGCTTTGCCGCCGCCACCGGAGCCGGAGCGATCGCCAGTCGTGGAGAACGCTTCGCAGGTGCAGCCAGCGATCGCGCCTCCTGCTGAACCGCCCGCCGAGAATTTAGATTTTGCCCTGGCTGAAAGCTCAGTCCCAGTCAACGTATCGATTGTGCCATCCCCAAACGATCGCCCGTCTGTTCCGTCTGATTTGTTCGCAGGCGATTCCGATTCCTTGATGGCAAAGGCGATCGGCAGCGCGGAAGGAACCCGGACGCCAACAGGCGGCTACACCTGGGCATATCGCGGCCATGTCGATCCGGGCAATCAGGCGTGGAATTTGGGCAGTTTTTCCTATCAGCACGGCGCAACTTCACCACAGGAAGCCGATCGCAAACAAATTGCCCGACTGCAAACTCAGGCTGAAACCTTGCGCCAGCAGGCCGATCGCTACCAAATGACCTTAACCCTGGCCGAAACGCTCAACGGGCTTGATCTCGCCAACCAATCGCCCCGCGCCGCTCTCAGTCGCGGCGGCTATATCGATCGCCTCCACCAAGCGCACGAGATGGGCTTACGAGATGCCGACGCAATTTTATGGGCACGGACTCGCGCCTTCCTCGACCCCGACACGAATCGCTGGAACGCCCCCGGACTGGGCAACACCGTCTACAGCATCACCGCTGACCAAGACCGCCGCCGACGGGCGATCGATCGGGCAATTGCCAATTACGACTAAAACGACGATCCGGGCTGCTGCAAAAATTCCTGCTCCTCGATCGTGCTGGGGCGACCCAAAATCTGGTTGCGGTGCGGAAAACGACCGAAGCGATCAATCACGTCCTTGTGCTTGTGGGCGTAGTCCAGCACATCCGCCAATTCCGGCGATTCGGCCTGAAGCTGGGTGAACAACTCGATCGATCGCTGCTGCCGCTTTGGATCTTCGGAATGCTCCAGCGGCAGGTAAAAAACATCCGCATCAGCAACGGCACGGCGCGATCGAATCCGTGTTCGAGCGAAGCTTCTGCGATCGCCAACGCCTGGGGGTCAGTCGCGAAGGCTTGCGGCGTGTCGCGAAACAGATTGCGCGAAAACTGGTCGAGCAGCAGCAGCAAGGCCAAAGCACCCAGCGGTGAGGATTGCCAGTCGGCCAGTTCACCCGCTACGGCCTGCTGATGCAGCGGCAAGAAGCGATCGCGAATTTCCGCATCAACGGCGGAATTTCTGCCAAACCACAGCTTGCGGCGATCGGCATAGGTTGCGCTCTTGGCTTCGGGATCGCCAAACCAAAAGGTGAAAATTTCAGCGATCGCTTCGCGTTCCGGTGGCGGGATGAATTCTAGATTCACAAGTGGGATTCAGTTGAAATCACACTTTATTCTAAGCACAATTTCATTCAAGTTGAAAGGCATAGAAAAGCGATCGCAAAACCTCATAGAAGTTGTTTTGCGATCGCTTGCATCAAAAATCAGCTAGCTTTTGGAATCAGATTTGAACAGATCGAGCGTCGATTTTGCCGCAGAAACAACGGTATTTCCGGCATCTTTAATCGTCTGGGCGATCGGCTGTTTGTGCTGCAAAAACACTCGCGCACAGTTGCGTCCCGGCAAACCCGAAATTGAGCCGCCCGGATGCGTTCCCGCTCCGGTCAGATAAAAGTTTTCGATCGGGGTTCCGTAGTTTGCCAGTTCGGGCAAAGGCCGGAAGCACATCATCTGATCGAGCGTCATATCGAGATGATAGTAATTGCCTTTGACCACGCCGATTCTTTCTTCGAGTTCTGGTGGACTTTCCAGATGGCGAGCGATGATTGCGTCTTTGACGTTGGGCGCATAGTCCGCCAGCTTATTGATGACGCGATCGGCCACTCTGTTCTTCAATTCCTCTGTCCAACCTGTGCCTTTAATTCCCGTTCCTTTCGCGCCTGCAATGTCATAAGGAACAAAGAATTCAATCCACAAAGTATGTTTTCCTTCCGGCGCTAAGGTCGGATCGGTAACAGAAGGAACCACCGCATACATGGACGGATTTTCATCAGGAATTCGCCCAATTTCTGGATCGGTGTGCGCCAGTTCCACGTGATCCATTGAGTCGGCAATCAAAACGGAACCATGCAGAAATTCATCTTGATGATTGTGATGAATAAAGCGGGGTGCTTCCGACAGCGCACAGTCAATTTTGAGGATGGCTTCGTTGTGGCAGGCGATGCGGCGATCGACTCTTTCTCGCAATTTAGAATCGGCGCGATCGACATCTGAGGCATCAATCAGGTGGAGGAACGATCGCTTCGCATCCAAACTGGAAATGACGCCTTCTTTGGCGCGATATTCCTGTCCGTTTGTCAGCCGAACGCCAACCGCTTTGCCGTCATCAATCAGGATTTGTTTGACAGGGCGATCGGTGAGAATTTTTCCACCCAAATCTTGCACACAGCGAACCAGAGCTTCACTTAACGCGCCCGTGCCGCCTTTCGGTCTCGCCATGCCCGGATTGTGCCGCAGTGCCATCATCATCGCGCCAAAAGAGGCGGCTTTTTGGGATGGCGGATTGCTCAATTCTCCCGACAATCTTGCCAGCGGAGCCTTCAGGAATTCCGAATCAAAGTATTCGTTGATCTGGTCACGCGGACTAGTTAAAGCGGTGCGAATCAAATCGAGCGTTTCGTTAGCAGGTCCCAACAGCGACAGCATATTTTTGAAGTTGTTGCCGTTGAAGTTTCCGGCCATGTCCACGAGCGACTTGGGCGGCGAATTAAAAATTGGAACGACCATGCTGACAAAGCGCTGCCAAAAGTCCATATATTCGGCATATTTTGCAGCATCGCGGGTGTTGTATCGAGCAATTTCCTGACAGGTTTCCTCGATCGATCGCCGCGCTAGAAAATACTTACCGTCTGGATGCGGACAAAACACAACCGGATCGCACCAAATGTATTCCAGTCCGTACTTTGCAAGCTGCAATTCTTCAACCACTGGTCCCAAATGAATGAAGATGTGGTTAATTGCACAAGGACTGAATTTGAAGCCTGGAGCTTCCTCAGGCATGAGTTCTTCAGTGGTCGCGGCTCCGCCCGGAATCGATCGCTTTTCTAACAGCAACGTGCTGTAGCCTGCTTTGAGCAAATAGGCAGCGCAAACCAAAGCATTGTGGCCTGCACCAATCAAAATAACGTCGTAACTTTCCATGCGATCGAACAAATTTGGGTTTAAGGTTTCAGCAGAATTTTGACGCAGTTGTCTTCTTTGTGTTTGAACATTTCGTAGGCTTGTTTGGCTTCATCCAGCGGCAAATGATGCGTGAAGATTACAGAGGGATCAACTTCACCATTGACGACGCGATCGACCAGCATCGGCATATATTTCTGACCGTGCATTTGCCCCATTTTGAAAGTCAAACCTTTGTTAAACGCTGCGCCCAATGGCACTTTATCAACAAAGCCAGAGTAGACACCCATGATCGAAAGAATGCCGCCTTTGCGACAGGCCAGCATCATTTGTCGAACCACATGAAAGCGATCGGTTTCCAGCCGAACCGCCTGTTTCACTTTGTCAAATGCGCCCATCGGTCCCATGCCGTGCGCTTCCAATCCGACCGCATCAATGCAGGCATCAGGTCCGCGTCCGCCCGTCATTTCTTTGAGAATTTCACCCGGATCAACTTCTTCGTAATTGATCGTTTCTGCCTTGGCGAAATCTTTAGCAAGCTGTAATCGTTCGGGGAATCGATCGATCGCAATCACGCGCTCGGCTCCCAGCATATAAGCGCTTTTCATCGCAAACAATCCAACTGGACCCGCGCCCCAAACGGCGATCGTATCTCCGGGCTGAATTTCACACATGTCCGCGCCCATGTATCCGGTCGGAAAGGCGTCGGAAATCGGCAAAATTTGCTCATCCGTCAGTTCTTTGGGAACCTTCACTGCGCCAAAATCGGCAAAGGGAACGCGGATATATTCGGCTTGCGAACCTGCAAGGCCACCGAACAAGTGAGAGTAGCCAAAAATCGCAGATGTGCCAAAGCCAAAAATCGGTTCTTGCAGTCGTCCGCTGGGGTTTGAATTGTCACAAAGCGACCAGCTTTGATTCTGGCAAAAGTAACAGCTTCCACAGCCGACAATGGAGGAAACCACGACGCGATCGCCAACTTTTAACTTCTTGATTTCAGAGCCAATTTCAACCACTTCGCCCATAAATTCATGGCCGATGATATCACCGGGCTGCATGGAGGGAATGAAGCCGTCATAAATGTGTAGATCAGAACCACAAATTGTTGTTGCGGTTACTTTGATGATGGCATCGCGAGGGTTAATAATTTTCGGATCGGGAACGGTTTCCACCGTCACGCTGTTCGCGCCCTGCCAGCAAACTGCTTTCATTAAAAATCTCCTGATTAACGGGTAAAGCTGCTTTGAGAAACGATGAGCGATCGCCAAGTCAAAGAACCTAGCCTAAATTTATTGATGAAATTCTTATGTGAATGATGACTCAAATTTGCTCAGCATCTTTTTGATGGTAGCTCTACAGTATGAGATGCTGTTATCCATCTGGAGGTATAAACCTGATAGAAGAAATACGGACAAAAACTGCGATCGACGATCGCCAAGCTCAATAAAAAATACTTCGCGACAGCAAATCACCAGGGCGTGTTACTTTTGCTACAAAATCTGGGCGCGATCGATTCTCATAAACGCTGGAAACCCGCGATTTTCCGTTCGCACCGCCCACCTTTTCAGAAAATTGCTTGACTGGGCAAAATCCTTCCGCTGCTCTTGTTCCTGAACGCTGACTCTTTAGCCTTGTGCCCAAAAATCGATCACACGATCGATCGCCGCCAAATTCGTGATCGGCGAAGTATCACTGACAATAATCACATTAAATTTATCGCCTGCAAGGTTTGCAGATCTGACTCAAAATCTTTCAGATGGTTGCGATGAAAAAACCGTAGAGAGCGCATCCCTCTACGGTTTTCCGTTGATCAACCCGCGAATTACAGTCCAGACATGACTTCACGGGCAGCAGCGATCGTGCGATCGATATCTTCGTCCGTGTGAGCCAGCGAGGTAAATCCGGCCTCAAATTGGGACGGGGCGAGATAAACGCCGCGCTCTAACATGCCGCGATGGAAGCGTCCAAACTTGTTGAGGTCTGAGTGCTTGGCATCTTCGTAGCTGTGGACAGGCCCCTCGGTGAAGAAGAAGCCAAACATGCCGCTGATGTTGCCGCCGCAGGCTGCGTGTCCCGTTTCTTTTGCCGCCTGAAGTAGACCATCAGAGAGCTTTTTGGTGATGCGCTCTAGCTGTTCGTAGGTGTTCGATCGCTGCAACAGTTCCAGCGTCTTGATTCCCGCCGTCATCGCGAGGGGATTTCCCGACAGCGTTCCCGCCTGATACATGGGACCAGCCGGAGCCACCATCGCCATGATGTCGCGCCGTCCGCCATACGCGCCGACGGGCAAACCGCCGCCGATGATTTTGCCCAAGGTGGTGAGATCGGGCGTGACACCGAATTTTTGCTGGGCACCGCCGTAAGCAATCCGAAATCCGGTCATCACTTCATCAAAAACCAGCAGTGCGCCATATTCACGAGTCAGTTCGCGCAGCCCTTCAAGGAATCCAGCATCCGGGGGAATGAATCCAGCATTGCCGACGATCGGCTCCAAAATCACGCCTGAAACCTGATCGGGATTTTCCTCAAACAGCGATCGCACCGCCTGCAAGTCGTTGTACGGCGCAGTCAGCGTATTCGCCGTTGTCGATTTCGGTACTCCGGGCGAGTCGGGCAGTCCCAAGGTGGCAACGCCCGATCCGGCCTTGACCAAAAACATGTCGGCATGACCGTGATAGCAGCCTTCAAATTTAATCAGCTTGTCGCGTCCGGTAAAGGCTCGCATCAAGCGCAAGACAGCCATGCAAGCCTCAGTTCCCGAATTGACGAAGCGCACCATTTCGATGCTCGGCACGGCATCGATCACCATTTCGGCCAAGACATTTTCGAGGTAGCAGGGTGCGCCAAAGCTCGTGCCTTTTTCAAGCACATCATGCAGGGCTTGCGTCACTTCCGGGTGCGCGTGACCGCAAATTGCAGGTCCCCAAGAGCCGATGTAGTCAATATATTCGTTGCCGTCTACGTCCCAAATGTGCGACCCTTTGACGCGATCGAACACGATCGGCTGGCCGCCCACCGACTTGAACGCTCGAACGGGGGAGTTCACGCCTCCGGGCATCAGCTTTTGGGCAGCGGCAAAAATTTCTTCTGATCGGGTGGTTTTTAACGTGGCAGTGTTGACCAAAACACGCTCCTCAGTAGGGTTATGACGGCGAAGTGCATCTCGCCAAAGTTGCATCCTTCATTATCCTATTCTAGAGAGAGGGTCGTCTGCTCCGTTGATTTCTCTTAGCAGTTCTTGGAAGGCAAAAAGCTGGACAACTCCGCGATCGCTGCTGGCATCCATCTCCCATCAGACAGGCTGGAGCGATCGAATAAATCGCTGAAGCTGGCGGCTTTCCATTTCCAAAACGCGCCGCGCAAAATCGCGATCGGCATCCAATAAATCATCAAAGGTATCGACAGGAAGGGCGAGAATTCGAGTCGATTCGCTGTCAGCCACGATCGTATTTCTCGATTCGCTGTGCGCCAACACTTCAAGTTCATCCAGCGTTTGACCAGGGCGCAAGTTTTCGACTCGCTTTTCCTGATTGTCGAGGTGGAAGTAAATTTTTGCATCGCCTTCCACCAGCAACAGCAACTCGCGACAGGTATCGCCCGCTTCGGTAATCATTTCTCCGGCTTTGTAGCTGCGAATGGTGGCGCGATCGCTCAGCGCCATCAAAGTTTCGCTGTGCAGCCGATGGAAGAAATCGCTGTTGAATAAGTACACGACTTTCTCTAGCTTGGGAAAAGCCGTCAGCGGCGGATGAGCATCGAGCGAACCGATTAACTGCGCGGTTTGCTGCACGAGAGGCGCGATCGATTCGTGACGGAAATTAACGGCGATCGCTTTACTTTCAGCCGGATCAAGCTGAGCGATTACAAACAAACCTCCAGCTTGAATCAGCGGGTTTTGATCTTGCAGCAGTGCTTGAAGATGCACCAGAATTTCAGCGGGCGCAGCTTCAACTGAACAGGCAGCGGGCTGTTCGTTGATCTGAGTAAGCGGTTGCAAAACTTCAGGATGCAGGCGATCGCGCCAATCTTCAGCTTCTAGTAATTCTACCAGTACGGCTGAGTGAAGCTGACCAAAAGCGCGAGCCAGATCGATCGCAGTGGGATCGTTTTTCAGCATCACTAATGCTTCTAAAATGCTGCGAACAATCAGTTCCGTTTTGTGGTGAATGCTTTCGCACAGCAGCGTCAATACGGCGCGATGTTCTCGCAAAATCGGCTGATTTAAGGCGCGGTAGGATGCAATGAGACCGGGAAGCTGGGCAATCAAAAATTCGGTGCGACGGACGATCGCGGCTTCCGGTGAAAGCCCGCTTAAGATCCAAGCTTCTTCTTGGGGCGTAATCGAATATTGCCGACGTAAGTTGCTGATTTCTGACGAATCTTGCTGAATGAATTGATTGACATCGGGCTGGCGTTGCTGAAGTGACACGAGCCGTTCGAGCGATCGACGGTAGCCATTCAATCGAATTTGATTCTCTAGATTGCGCTGGCGATCGGGGTTCAGCAGTTCGGGATCTTCAACACCCAATTCTTCCAAAACCTGACGGTGTTCATCGTCGGTAATTCCTAGCTCTTGCCGCATCTGCTGAAGCACACCGAGACTGCTGGAATAGTTGACGTACCCTTCTTCTAACGCTTCACGAACGACACCTTTGTAGGCTTGATGTCGCTTTTCTTTGGTGAAGCCCGGAAGCACTTTGGCGAGTACGTAAACTTCATGGGTGTTGAGGTCGCCGATCGATCGACCTTCCAAAAACTGCGGCACATCAAGCTGCAATTTCTCAAGCTGCTTGCGAAATCGACTTGCCAAACTTTCACGCGAATAAAGGTCAGGACTGCGCCGCCAAGTTTTGTAAGCCCAAAGCGTACTCAGCAAAACTAATCCGAGTTCGTAGGTGTATTGAATCCACAAAGGTAATAGCTGAATCAGCGGACGCCCCCCAAAGATAAAAAAGAAATTGAAGATAAAAAAGGTGCAAACGGTGAAGATGCGGTGGCGAATCACTTCGGGAGATAGGTTGAGTTTGCGGCGATGTGTGTCGGCTTTGAGGCGCTTTTCGAGGCGGCGACCGAGCCAATAGGCGATCGCTGTGAACGCCCCCAAAGTTAGCGGCACAGCGACAATTTTTGGAACATTAATCGGCTGACCGAATAGATAGAAACCCGGATCAAACAGCGAGGCAAGCTGATCGGGCTGTCTTGCCCAAGCGCCCGAAAAGTAATAGCTCCAACTGCCCGCGTAGAGATAATAATAGACAAAATAGCCGATGACTAACCCGACATAGCCGTAGTATAAAAACGATTCTTCAGGCTGCTTCAAGCCATCCCAATACGATCGCTCTGAGTCGATATCGATGCAGGGATTTTGGCAGGCAACGCAGGCGCTTTGTTCTTTACCGTCGGGTAATACAGTGCGACACATCGATTGCGTAATCGTTGAATCATTCATGTGCGCTTTGTTGCTGAACAGTCCGCCCGGTTCGCTGTAGATTTTTTGGACAGGAGCCATTGGACAAAAATATTGACACCAGGATTTTCCGCCATAGAAATAGCCGACGGCGATCGCTGCCCCGATCGTAAACAGCAGCCATCCGGCTAATACCAATCGATCGGCATTAAAAAACAGAATGCGTCCGCACAATCCGATAAATAGCCAGCCGAACTGGAGGTAAAGATAGTTTTTGCCCAGCCAAGAATCCGGTTTAACTTTGGCAAGTTCATAGCGAACCTTTCCAGTTTTCGGATTCTCGCGCTTAAACTGCCTTTGCCAGCCGATCGCTCTGGGAATTTGTGACAGAAATGCTGGAATTTTAGTATTCTCATTAATTTCACACTTCCATCTATATGCTACCGCGTGAAAGTTAGTTGAAGAATATATTACTGGAAGTTTTCCAAATAGCTTTAGCGCAATATCATAACCAATAGTTGATCAAA
>JAAUTJ010000104.1 GCA_012031475.1 Leptolyngbyaceae cyanobacterium SM1_3_5
GCCCGCTTTCACCCCACTGTATTGCGAATCTTTTGGAATCAAGGATTCTATGCGGAAGAAGATCAAGCGTTGCAAAAGGCGATCGCAAACTGGGAGCAGCAGAGCCATACTAAAGTCGAACTGTCGCTGTTTAGCTCAGATGATATTTTGAATCAGGCAGTCATTGCCCTGGAGAATAATGAGCCGCCTGATATTCTGTTTGCTCATCGCGCCGACTATACGCTACAGCCGCGCTGGGCACTGGAAGGAAAACTGGCAGATGTTTCGGATGTGGTGCGATCGGTCGAGAAACAATACAGCCAAACTGCCTTAGATGCTGCCAATTTGTATAGCAAAACGACTCGACAGCGCAGCTACTATGGAGTGCCGATCGAGCTACAAACCATTCACGTTCACTACTGGCGCGATCTATTAGAGCAAATTAACCAAAAGGACACAGATATTCCCAACGATTGGGAGGGATTTTGGCAGTTTTGGCAGCGATCGCAGCAGCAAATTCGCCAGCAGGGAGAATCAATTTATGGATTAGGTTTGCCGCTTTCCCCAAAAGCTAGCGATACATTTTTTCTGTTTGAGCAACTGCTGGAAGCGTACAATATTGAACTGATTGACGAACAGGGAAAGCTGCGATCGAACGATCCTGCTGTGCGGCAGGGCTTAGTTACCGCCCTAAGTTGGCTGACTCGGCTCTACAGCGATGGCTACATCCCCAAAGCGGCACTCAATTGGGTTGATTCTGATAACAACGTCACGTTTCTCAATCACACGGCTTTGATGACCGTCAACTCTAGCCTGTCGATTCCAGCGTCGCAGCGGGCAGACCCGAAAGTTTACACACAGCAGCTTGTCACTCGTCCCTTTCCCAATAAGCCGGACGGCAACCCGATGGACTACTTGGTTTCTGTTAAGCAAGCGGTGATTTTTGCGAACAGTCCGAATGCTTCAGCTGCCAAAGATTTTCTCATCTATCTAGTTCAGCCCGATCGCCTCAACACCTACATTGAAGAATCGCTTGGTCGCTGGTTTCCCGTCATGCCCGCCTCGCTTCAAGATGCCTTTTGGAAAGATTCTCAAGACCCGCATATTTCAGCCGGAATCAAGCAGTTTCAGCAGCATTCAACTCGTCCGTTCTATCATGTGCTGAATCCGGCTTACTCGCAGGTTCAAGCCGAAAACGTTTGGGGTAGCGCCATGCACCGGGTGCTAATCGATCGCGAATCTCCCGCTGTTGCGGTTGATGAGGCGATCGGGCGAATCGATCGAATTTTTGCAGATTGGGAGAAGTAGACTAAATGAATCGATCAACAACTTGATGTGATTACATTGATTGAGTCCAGCGAAAACAGGATCAGCCATGCGTCATTGGAAGCGAAGCCTGATTGTTCAACTGATCGGATACTTTTTGCTCCTGTCCTTTGTAACAGTGGGAACAATCTGCTTTGTTGCTTTTTTTCAGGCGCGTGAAGCATTAAAACAATCGGTATTTGAACGCTTAAGCCTAACTGCAACCCTGAAGGAAGATGAATTAAATCGTTGGGTCGAAGATCAGCGCGAAGAACTTGTGACGCTGATGCAAATGCCGGAAGCGCAAGAAGGCTTGCCTCTGCTGTTTGCAGAAAACACCCCAGCCGATCGAAAACGTCAGATTCATCAGCATTTATCTAATTCTTTGAGTGCGATCGCACCAATCACAGCAGCATCGGAGAAATTTTGGTTCTCACCAACGGCGGCAAAGTAATTTTGTCCACCAATAGAGCCGCAGAAAACACCTACGAATCCCTGGTGCAATATAGCTATCTGCCGCAAAATCAGCAGTCCAATTTTTCTCCCAATTTCTATCCTTCTCCGCTCACGGGCAAGCCCCGTATGACATTTGCCACCTACATTAAAGATCGGCAAAATCGATCGATCGGAATTCTCGCCATTCACCTAGAACTCAGTCGAATTGACGACATCATCCGCAAGCGCACCGGATTAGGTGAAACGGGAGAAACCTACCTGGTTGGAAATACGCTGCCCAATCAAGGCGGCTACTTTGAGCGCTATACCGTTTTTGTTTCAGAAGCTCCACCCGGAACACCTGACCTGCTGCGAAATTCCTCCCAAAGAAACGTTTTACAGCGAAGGAATCGAACGCGCTGCGCGTGGACAAAGTGGGGCTGGAATGTATCGCAACTACCGGGGCGTTGAGGTGATCGGCGTTTACCGCTGGCTGAAAAATCACGACCTGGCACTGCTAGCTGAAATGACGACGCAGGAAGCCTTCACCCCAGCAAGGCAGCTTGCCCAAACAATTTTTGTGACCGGACTGAGCTTAGCAGGACTGCTGGCGATCGGTGTTCACTATGGCACAAAGCGAATTGCCCGCCCAATCCTGGCAATTACGCACACCGCAACTCAAGTCGCAGCAGGCGATCTCACTTCCACCGCTCCCGTTTCTTCAGATAACGAAATCGGTACATTAGGGCGCGTGTTTAACCAGATGATTGAGCAATTGCGGACATTATATTCAAATTTAGAAGCCAAGGTTGAAGAACGGACACTCGCGCTTAAACAGCTTAATGACCAGCTTCAAGTTGAAGTGATCGATCGAAAACGCGCCGAAGAAACGCTTCAACAACAGCAAGAATTTCTCCGAGCGGTGATTGATACTGACCCGAATTTGATCTTTGTAAAAGATTGGCAGGGCTGCTATTTGCTGGCAAATCAAGCAATGGCGAATTCCTACGGTTTAACGGTCGAAGAACTAATTGGTCAACGCGACTGTGATTTGGATTTACCGATCGAAGCAGTGGAGCAATTTCTTCAGCAAAATCGCCGAGTGATTGAAACCCAAGAGGAAATTTTCATTGCCGAAGAAGCGATCGTTGCCCTGACCACGCGAGACGAATGGCTGCAATGGCAGAAACGCCCAATTCGGCTTCCCAGCAGCGAAACCTACAGCGTGTTAGGAATTGGCGTCAGAATTACTGAGCGAAAGCGGCTTGAGGAAGAACTGCGGCAGTCGCAGCAATTTCTCGACAGCATCATCAGCAGCATTCCCCTGGCACTATTTGCAAAAGATGTCCGCAATGAGTTTCGCTATGTTCTGATTAACAATAATTGCGAGAAAGTTCTAGGCTTTTCACGCGATCGCGGCATGGGTCACAAAGACGATGAACTTCTTCCCCAAGCGCAAGCCGACTATCATCTACAAGAAGATTTGGCAGCAATTGAACACGGCACAATGCTGGAGTTGCCAGAACATTGGATTGGTGAATCGCAAGATAAAATTTTGGTGCGGGGTTGGAAAATGCCGCTCTACGATGCTCAGGGTGAGACGACTCATATTCTGGCGGTTTCTGAAGATGTCACCGATCGCCGTCACCGAGAACAAGCACTGCGGCTAATTGTCGAGGGAACAGCAGCCACAACGGGCGATGAATTTTTCCATTCCTGTGTCCGCTATCTCGCAGAAGTGCTGCAAGTGCGCTATGCCTTTGTCACCACGTTTGCCGATCAAGCTGCTTCTGAATCAAGCCCGATCGTTCGCACACTGTCATTTTGGCAAGGCGAATCTTGGGGCAAAAACTTTGAGTGCAGCCCGGAAAATTTGCCATGTGCGATCGTTTTGACGGGCAAACTTTACTACCTGCCTGAAGATTTAGAAACTGCTTTTCCCGATGCGAATGAGTTGTTGGCGATCGGCGCAGAAAGCTACCTTGGCGTTCCGCTACTTCATTCATCGGGCAGCATTTTGGGACATCTGGCAGTGATGGACACTCAGCCAATGCAATACGATCCCGGACGCGAATTGATTCTGAAAATCTTTGCTGGACGTGCCGGAGCCGAACTGGAGCGCAAGCAGGCAGAAGATTCGTTGATGGTGGCAAAAGAAGCTGCCGAAGCCGCCAATCGTGCCAAGAGTATTTTTCTGGCAAACATGAGTCACGAACTCCGCACACCCCTCAATGCGATTCTCGGTTTTGCTCAACTGATGGAGCGAGATGCAACCCTCAGTCCGACTCAGCAAGAAGCTTTATCCACCATCAATCACAGCGGTAAACATTTGCTGAATTTGATCAATGATGTGTTGGAAATGTCGAAGATCGAGGCGGGGCGAATTATTCTCAGCGTCGAGACGTTTGACCTATATCGACTGCTGCAAACACTTCAGGAAATGTTTCAGGCCAGAGCGCAAGCCAAACAGCTTTTACTGCACTTTGAACTGGCGAATAATCTGCCACAATATGTCAGAACAGATGAGGGAAAACTGCGCCAGGTATTGATTAATTTGTTAGGAAATGCCGTCAAATTTACCCAGCATGGAAGCGTCGCGTTGAGGGCACTGCAAACTGAGACAAAACAAGGCACGATCGCCCATACAAATTGCGATCGAAGACACGGGCTGCGGCATCGCACCAGAAGACACTGCTCACCTATTTCAACCTTTTATCCAAACCATGTCAGGAGTGCAATCTGATGAAGGCACAGGGTTAGGGTTAGCCATCAGCCATCAGTTTGTGCAGCTTATGGGCGGTGAAATTCAAGTTGCAAGTACGGTCGGACAGGGAACCATTTTTCAGTTTGAAATTCCGATTCAAATTGCAGATTTGCCCGATTGCACAGATTCCTTCGATCGCCGCATTGTCGGACTGGTTTCTCATCAGCTTGCCTATCGAATTCTAGTTGTGGACGATCGCCGCGAAAATCGAGATTTAATGGTGCGCCTGCTAAACCTGGTCGGGTTCGATACCCATGCCGCTAGTAATGGACAAGAGGCAATTACACAGTGGCAAGCTTGGCAACCTCACCTGATTTGGATGGATATGAGAATGCCAATGATGAACGGATATGAAGCAACCCGACAGATTCGCACCCTGGAAAAGGCAAGCGCACAGAACAAATTCACTACCAAAATTATTGCCCTAACCGCCAGTGCTTTCGAGGAAGAACAGGCCAACATTCTTGCTGCCGGATGCGATGATCTGGTGCGAAAGCCTTTTCAAGAACAAGATATTTTCGAGAAGATTGCTCAACATCTGGGAGTGAAATATCTCTATGAAGCTGTCACGCTGCGATCGATCGCCAATCCCCAAGAGCTAACTTCAGATCATTTAGCCATCTTGCCCTCAAGCTGGATTCAGCAGCTTTATCAGGCTGCACTTTGTACTGACGAACAGACAATTCTCAATTTGATCGAACAGCTTCCCGAATCGCAGGAATCGATCGCTACCCCCCTGCGCGATCTAGTGAATAACTTCCGCTGCGATCGCATTATGAACCTAACCAAGCCTTTGATAGATCCATAAAGTTTGAGGAATCGATCGGACAATTAATTTAGAACAAATGTTGAGGAGTTCAAAATGGATCAGGCTGATACTAGAGCAAATATCTTGCTGGTTGACGATACGCCAAACAATATTCGTCTGCTCTCTGCGATGCTAATCGATCAAGGGTATGAAGTGCGGCGAGTCATTAATGGACAAATGGCACTGAAAACCGCCCAAGCAAATCCTCCCGATCTGATTTTGCTGGATATTAAGATGCCGGATATGAACGGCTATGAAGTTTGTCAGCGGTTGAAAGCGGCGATCGACACTAAAGATATTCCCATCATTTTTATTAGTGCCCTAGACGAAGTTTTAGACAAAGTAAAAGCCTTTGCAGTGGGAGGCGTTGACTACATCACCAAACCGTTTAACGAAGAAGAAGTGTTTGCGCGAGTTGAAAACGTGCTGACGGTGCGACGATTGCAAAGACGACTTCAAGAACAGAGCGAATCTCTCGATCGAGAAATACAAAAACGATACCAGATAGAAGAGCAGTTACAAAGACAGGAAGCAGACCATCAATTCCTGTGGAATAACCCGATTCTAGGCATTTTTCGGATTCGTATCAACGGGCTGATTCTAGAAGCAAATCAACAGTTTGCTGAAATGTTAGGATATGATTCTTCAGCGGAAGCGATCGGGCAAATCACGCTATCACATCATTGCATTGACTCGGACTATCAGAAAACCCTACTGGCGCAACTTCAGGCAACGCCCCAAGGTTTTTCAAGCAAAACTCAATTTCGCAAATGCGACGATTCTCAATTCTGGGGACGTTTATTTCTGAGGCTAAATCAGGGAGATAACGCTGTGGATGGCATCCTAGTTGAGCTAGGAAGCAATTGAGTGAGTTAGGAAAATGGAAGTTAACCAAGGCCGATCGCCCCTGTGAAGGCATGAACATCGCAGGCGTAGCCGGATTGACGGAAGCCCAAACGAGGACGCTGCGGGCATTAGGCGCAATTGCTGAGCAGAGCGATCGCACCCGGTTCGATCGGCTTCACCCACACCCAGCACTTCCCAATTTCACAAGCTGACTTTTTCAGACTTTCGATCTGACTTTTTCAGACTGACAAACAAAGCGCGAATTCCTATTCTGAATATGTGAGCAATGAGCTTGCTGAATTGAGAGAAGCGATCGACTCTATTTCTCACAATTTGCACCTCAGAACTCATTCAAACTTCTTAACTCTTCAAGGAAAAAACAATGGCTAACGTTAATCTTGGTTTCTTGAGTTTAGGTGAAGTGGAATCGCGCAACGGTACACTTCAACGGCCAGATCTAGGGTCACGTCCAGGGATCAGGACAGATACCTACGCATTCAGAACAGGATCAGTTCAGGCAAATGTGGCAATCTCGTCTACTTCATTTTCAGATCAAGACATTGCCCTGGTGCTATTCAGAGACAACGATGCCAATGGCATACTCAACAATGGTGATTCTGTTGTCCGTAACGCTGGTAGCGGCGGCATTTTTCAAACGGCGAATGCAGTTGTAACGCAAGGTAGCTACATTGCTAGGCTTACCTCTGCTTTCGACACGGGCTACAACGTTCGGATTGCACGTGCATCGACTGGCGCAGCAAATCCTTTGACAGCACCGGAGATTCCGCTCGGTCAGATCTCGCAAGATTTGCAGCGGCGCGATCGCGTCAATGACAACGACACGGCTGACAACTTTGCCTTCACGCTTGACGGCAATTCTAGCCTCAACATTGGTGTGCGGGAATTGGGGAATCTAAACAAAGGGGATGTCAACATTCGCGTTGTGCAAGACCTCAATGGGTAATGGTTCTGTTGACAAAAATGAAGTAGTCGTGAAAGGCACAAGCACCCTTAAAGGCAACATCGATACGATTACTGGCCTCAAGAATGCAGGTGACTACATTCTGCAAGTTTGTCAGTCAAAAGGCGATGCCCGCTTTGGAGTGATCTTCGATCATTCGGCTGCTTAGCGCGATCGCTAAAATCGACAGATTTTACACTAGCTTGCTTCAAGTTTAGCGGCACTCGTAGGTGTCAACATGCGGGTGTCGATTTCCTCTTCAAAACACATCAACATTAGGAGATTTTAATCATGACTCGCTCGATCGCTCTCGAAAAAATTGCCTTCTGCCTCATCTTGAATAAACCGCACCACAATCGATTAACGGCTCGCTGGTTTGTCGTTGATGGAAAGCTGGCCTGCAAATGGCTCAGCGAATAGCTAAGATTCTTTTCCGCTGGAGTTACTATGATTCATCACATCTCGATCGCGGCCAACAACCCGCTTCACGTTGCTCAGGTTCTCGCTGAAATTTTGAAGGGCAAGCTATGCCGTTTCCAGAACATCCCGGCAGCTATATTGCGCTACAGCTTGACCTGAACGGAACCATGATTGAAGTTCACCCGCGTGGAACAGAACTCATACCTGGAAGTGCGAAAGAACCGTGCCAAGGCAGACATAATCCGAACGCCTCTTACTACAGCGCAACTCATGCGGCCATCTCAATTCAAACCAGCGAAAATCATATTCGATCGATCGCTGAGCGCGAAGGCTGGCATGTAGCTCGCTTCGATCGCGCTGGCTTCTTTGATGTGATTGAACTGTGGGTTGAAAACCAACTGCTGATCGAATTGCTGCCGCCTGCCCTGGCAGCAAAATACCTCAACTTCATGCAGCCAAAGCAACTTAAACAGTTTTTTGTTGCGGCTTAGTTTCTCAGGATTTTAACTAGCAATACTGGTGCTTTACCCATCAGTATTGCGACAAAAGGAGTAAAAGCTATGATGGCAAATGTTCTTGAAAACAACGATCTTCTGATTGAATACCTGCATCAATGCGCTTCAAATCAAGAGATCCTACCGCTGCTGGCAAACTATCAGATGATGCCGCAGCTAATTTGCGAAAGCATCATGATCGCGCCATCATTAATGTTGAATGCACGATCGAGGAAATCGATGCAGCCTGCCAGCAATTCTATCAGCGCTGGAATCTCACAACTGAAATTCAGCAGCAAATGTGGCGATCGCACTGCGGCTTAAGTCAGCTTCAATTTGAGGAAATGACAACGCGATCGCTGCGAATTGAAAAGTTTAAGCAGATCTCTTGGGGACGCAAACTCGAATCGCATTTTCTTCAGCGTAAACAAGAGTTCGATCGCGTGATCTATTCGCTTTTGCGTACCAAAGATCAAAACGTTGCTCAAGAGCTTTTCTTTCGGATTTCTGAGGGTGAACAGTCGTTTGCAGAACTCGCCCAGCAATACTCTGAAGGCACAGAAGCCGAAACAGGTGGACTGATTGGTCCTGTCGAACTTGGCACATTGCACACTAAACTGGCAGATCTACTTCACACCAGCCAAATTAGTCACGTTCAACCGTTTGGACTCGGTGAATGGTGCATGATTATTCGCCTTGAAAAGCGTATTCCTGCCCAACTTGATGAGCAGATGCGCGATCGACTGCTGCAAGAAAAATTTGATGCTTGGCTACAAGAACAAGTGCAGCAGTTGGGCGATGGCGACAAAGTTTGGCTTGGCATCGTTCAAGAATCAGTTGAAATAACCGCAGCCTAAATAGGAGAATGAATCAGTGAAATCTCGAAATTTACCTGCCTCAATTCGACTCCGTAGATCGCTTTCAAAAACTTTGCTTTACTGGAAGTTTCTAGCCAATCAGTTCGATCGATTGTGGCAAGCTTTTGTCCGCTTTGCTGAAACTACTCAAGAACCAAAAGTAACTTGGAGACGCGATCGCTGGGGTCGGTCGTATCTTGAAATTTATGACTTTTCTACTAAAAAGCATTATCGTTTTGATTCTGAGCAAGATGCGCGGATTTGGCTCGATCGCGATCGCTTTCAGCAAACAGAAACTCAAAAAGAACTGCTCGAAAAAAACTTGAGGAATCTTAAACGGCTATGATTGCCGTTGAACAGAAACGATATGGCTGAAATCAAAAATGTGAGTGGAGCAGCGTTCATCATTGCCGAGCTTCGTGCTGAAGGAAACGCGGACTCCTGTGATGTATTCCCGAAACTGGACAGTGAGCAGCAAGTACGCTGAATCCAGCAGGGAGATGCAATCATGGCAGCCAATCCACGCAAGTACACCGCCTAGTTCAAGGCCAAAGTCGTCCTCGAAGTATTGCAGGGCGAAAAAAGTCCTGCTGATGCTTGTCGCACCTACAAATTGCACAACTCGGTATTGACCCGCACCGAAACGTGAATTCTTGGAGCAGTCGCATCAAGTCTTTGAAGTGCCGCAACAGGCGGTTCAAGAAGCAGGCAAAGTGGCGGAACTTGAACGCATGGTGGGGCAACTCACCATGCAGATCGAAATCGCAAAAAGGCATCCAAGCGCTTGAGCGAGGGCAAAAACGTGAACTGGTAAAAGCGATGGCTCTCCTGGATTGGCCGGTGATGAGAAAAACGAAAGTTGCCGTAGTGCAGTCATCTTAACCGCGCACCCCTAAAAGCCTACCCTACCGTTTCCACCACAATTTCAAGAGAACCATGTGACTTAGCAATCGAGACGCTCAAAGAAGCATTTGTAGGCGGCAAACCTAAAATTCACTACAGCGATCAAGGGGTTTAATATGCTGAAAAAGCCTACACGCAACTGCTCGAAAGACAAGGTGTTGCCATCAGCATGGCAGAGATTGGAGCGCCAACAAAGAACGGCTATGCAATAGTTCACGCTTCAATGACTACACGATCGATCGGAGATGCAATGCAGGTCAGCACGAATCCAGTTTCTTTGTCACTTTCTTCAAGGCCATCCGGCTCAGAGTCATAGCGAACTACGCCTTCTAGTTTGCGTTTTTTGCACGCGCCACAAACGCCCTGCTTGCAGTTGCTCCGAATCTTAACGCCGACCTGTTCTGCAAGTTCTAAGATTGATTCGGTACCATCGCTGATTGCTTCTTTTTGAGATTGAGAAAACTGAACGATCGCCTCAACCACATTACCATTTGCGGGTTTTCAATCGCAGCCGGAGACGGTTTAGCCTCTGCTGATTTCTTAGCCTTTTTTGGCGCACCAAAGCTTTCTTCGTAATAGTTCTGCATCGGGAAATTTAAGCGATCGAACATCACTTTGACGCTTTCCATAAAGCTGCTTGAACCGCAAACATAGACAGTGCGATCGAGAAAATCAGGGGCGATCGTTTGCAGCATTGCTTCTGTTAATCTGCCTGTGAATCCGAACCAAGGCTGACCGAGTTGGAACTGGGTTAGAGCGATCGCAAGACGGAAATTCGGCAGTCGTGCCGCCATTAGCTCTAGCTCTTGGCGAAAAATAATGTCCGAGGCAGTACGAGCGCTGTGAAAAAACATCAATGTCTGTTTCTGAAAACAGTGTCCGCCAGCCAGC
>JAAUTJ010000105.1 GCA_012031475.1 Leptolyngbyaceae cyanobacterium SM1_3_5
TGATCCCTAAACTCGTAGACTTTGAACTAGCAAATTCTAGGTCAGCTTCAAACTCTTCCTAATTCACATCTTGATGCTGTAATTAGCAGGCCATAATGCAGTGAGATTTTGAACATCTGTAAAACGATGTTGAGTTGACACTGCTATTCTTCAGTAGCCTGATTCGGGATGCGTGAAATGCAAACAGTCGCAAAAAGAATCAATATGCCCCCAAGCCCTTGCAAGGGTAAAAATCGCTCACCTAAGAGCAAATAAGCACCTGCCACTCCGAAGATGGGGATCAAGGTTAAATAGACCGAAATTCGACCCGCAGATTGATGCCGTAGTGCTGCTAGATAAAGAAGAAAAGCAGTTCCATATCCAAATGCGCCTGACCCAAAAGCAACTAATAAACTCGGCCAAGTCTCAGAACTTACTGTCATCGTCTCTAGCTGCAACACGAAAGCACCGCTCAGTACAACTAGGAAAAAAAAGCAGGGCAAAGGATTGTTGAATTGCAGCAATTCCAACTGGAGCTAAGTCCCTAATTGAGTGAGAAGTCGCGATCGCATAGAGTGAAGCGAAGATAACACCTAAAAACATCAGTCCATCTCCCCACACCGAGCCTCGTCCGTTCGACGTAGCACCGGGGGCAGCAACCAGCGCAACGCCTAAACAAGCAATTAGTCCCAAAGCGATGAGTGATTTGTTAATTCGCTCTTTCAGTAACAGCCAAGAGAGTGCTATCGTCACGACGGGTTCCATTGTGCCGATGAAGGTTGCATTACTGGCAGTGGTTAATGATAATCCAAACATTCCAGATAAATAAGATAATCCTGGTTCAAGCAACCCTAGAAGACCAATCTTGACTGTACTCCATGTCAATGGAACTCGACTTCCCTGCCACCCAACGAGCGTCCAGAAGAAACACACGCTAGAAGCGGTTTGAACTGTGAGCAATGTAATCGGAGGAAGACGATCTAAAGCCCCTTTAGTAACAACCATTGTTAAGCCGTAAACTGCCGCAGATGAAACAATCAAACTTACCCCTTGAGGCAGCTTAAGACTTTGGGCGATCGCATGAAAAAATTGAAGAAACCGCCGCAGAATTTCCAGAATTAGGGAAATCATAATGATGACTCAAAAATTGAATTGGTAAGTCGCAATCCAGAATTACCTTGCTTGCCTGCTCCAGATAGAATCCGATCTATCTCTAAAGCGGCTGAACCTGTACCAATAATGGTGACGTGAAACCGTTGCTTCTAAATTTTTAGGTTGGAATTCTGATTAACCTCGCATAAAACGCGAAAATCTATTCATGTTTCTAGAATACGAAAGAACTTTCACGTTTGTCAAGAGGCGAAAGTTCTTTCGCGTTTCCAATTAGAATTGAGTGAACTTGATAAGATTGAATTTATGGTTGAAGTTCCAGCAGAGCGTGTCCGACGATTGCCCCAGCAGTCTCGGAGTCAACAGCGGGTAGCTCAAATCTTGGCAGCCGCCGCGCAAGTCTTTGCAGAAGTTGGTTATGAAGCTGCTTCAACGACGATGATTGCCGAGAGAGGGAAAACTTCAGTCGGGTCACTCTACCGTTTTTCCCAGATAAGGCAGCGATTTTTCAAGCACTAGCAGGTGATTATATGGATCAGTTGCGCGAACTGTTTCGGCGAATGCTGAGTCCAGACGTGTATCACTTGCCGATGCAGGTCATTATTGACCGAATTATTGATGCCTATTACGATGAGCTACTGTCGCAACCTGGCTATCGCACTGTGCTGTTGGAGTATTACCTTTCACCCAAAGCAACTGCGATTATCGACAATGTGAATCGAGAAATTCAACCCTTTTTTGAAGCTTTATTTGCGGCTCGTGCGCCTGATATGGAACTAGAACAGCGCAAACTGATTGCGATGGTCACGGTCGAAGCCTCTTGTGTTCTAGAGTTCGTTTCGTCAGAAGCAGATGATACACTCAGAATCAAGCTGAGGCTTGAAGAAAAGAGGCTTTTAGCCGCCTACCTCCACACTTACTTTCCGGATAGTTAAACATAGTTTGCTCAATTGTCATTCTAGAGTTTTAATGGATAGAACTTTGAAATAGTGTTTTAATCCGGCATTTGCACGGCTTCAGCATTAGTCTTTTGTTGGTCTGTTGGATCATCTGCTGTTTGTTGTAATGGTGGAATAATTCGTTTAGGGCGAGCAAAGATGAAGAACCGAGCGGCGATCGCCTCCTGATTCTGCAAGCAAGATCGCACTCGATCTTCAAGCTCTTGATCAGAGATTGTGAAGCGACTAAATTGCCGACAGTGTTCTGCCCAAGACTCGACAATAAAACATTCAACAAACCGACCCCAGACTGAAACATCCTGCCACAAATCCCAGCGTGTCACGCCATCGCGCTCACGGCTCAGCCGCAGTGGTTGAATCGTTTCCACAAACTCCTGGATGCGATCGATTTGAATGTCATACTGCAACATCACCAGCACAGGCCCATCTTCTGGCTGCGGATCGACGGCCACCGCCGTGTGAAAAGGAGGATGGGCAGGCGTCAGGTTTAAGTGTTCCCCATCTCGAAACCGCAGCAGAAAGGCAGCGATCAAACTGATGCCCAAACATAGTGCAGTGAGTGCGAGGGTGCGGGATGTGCCCATGTAGGTGGCGATCGCGCCCCATAGCAGTGCCCCGATCGCCATGTTGCCTTGCAAGACGAACTGAAAGAAACTGAGCGATCGTGCCCGCACCCAGTCGGGAACGACCATCTGAACCGCGACACTAAAACTTGCCATCAACACCGTCCAGGCAATCCCCGTGATTCCCATCAGCAGGCAAAGCACAGCAAAGCTGCGAGATTGTGACAGTCCAAACAGCATCAGCGCGTAAACAACAGTGGCAAACAGCACCACTGCATCCCTGGAAAAGGTTTGATTCAAGGTCGGCAAAACCAACGTTGCCACAATGGAGCCGAAGCCCATCGCTCCAAACAGCAGACCATACTGCTCAGAATCGATCCCCAATTCATAGCGTGAGAGTGCAGGTAAAAGCGCCCAAAGTCCGCTGCCACAAAGCATGAACAATCCCGTCCGCAGCAAGACGACTTGCAGCGGTGGGGCATGGCGGACATAGCGCCCACCCGCCCGCAGCGCCCCCACTACTCGCTCTGGCATCACTTCGCTGTGCGGCGTTTGACGAGCGATGTGATGCAGCGCGACGATCAGATAAAATCCCATTCCAGCCGTAATCAAGAAGACGACACCAGGGCCGGAAATTGCCACGATCGCCCCTGCCAAAACTGGGCCGATCGCTCGCGACAAATCGATCCCGCTGCCGTACAAAGTCAGTGCCTCCGGCAATTCCTCATGCGGCGTCACTTCAGGAATGAGCGCACCCCAAACAGGCGCACCCAATGCCGTTCCTAAACCCGCTAGAAATGTAAAAATTAGCAGATTTTCCGGTGAAATCACGTTTGCAACGGCCAGCAGTCCCAAACTGCCAGCGACAATCGAAGTCCAACCTTGTGCCCAGGCAAGTAGCTTGGGGCGATCGAAAATATCGGCCAGTGCGCCTGCGGGCAAACCAATCAAAAATGCTGGGAAGCTCGCTGCTGTTTGCAGCAGACTTACCAACAGCGGCGATGATGAAAGCGAAGTCATTAGCCAAGCTGCGGCGATACTCTGCATCCAAAGGGCAATGTTGGCAATCAACATCGCGATCCAAATTTGGCGAAATCCCCGATGCCGCAAAGGAGAAAATGCGCGAATTGAGGTGAGAGAAGTGAGCGGCATTATGATTTTTGCTGAGGATTGAATTCGCCAACTTTCGAGATGATCATTTGCGATCGACTGCCTTGAATCAATTGATCAATCACCGCAAGAACGGCAGCTTCCTACTCCTTGAAAAGAGCATGAGTGAGGTTTTCAAGTTAGAGAAGAAGGCGATCGCCACTTTTTACCAGCTTGCGATCGTCCTTTGAATTGCAGCCTGAGCAGTTGTAACCGACTGCTGCCGCGCTTCTTCGCCCATGTTTAGATTTTCAGCATGGATGAAGGTGATGTCAGTAATTCCAATCATGCCGAAAATCGATCGCAAATAAGGTTCTTGAAAATCGTACTGACCCATCGGAGTGCCTGCGGGATAACTGCCGCCGCGAGCGCTGACCACCACCATCTTTTTATGCTTGACTAGCCCCTCGTAGCCTTGTTCTCCCACGCTGAAGGTACGATTAACGCGAACGATTTGATCAATGTATGCCTTCAACGTGGATGGAATGCTGAAGTTATACATCGGAACGCCCAAGACGTAATAGTCTGCGGCCAACACTTCGTCAATCAAAGCATCAGAATCTTGAATGTTAGCGCTTAGATCGAGCGTCAGATATTCTGGTGGCGTGAAAGATGCAGCAATCCAACCTTCATCCACATGAGGAACTGGGTAATGTCCCAAATCGCGATACACAATTTTATCTTCTGGATGAGCTTCTTTCCAGGTGCTAACGAAGGTCTTGGTCAGGGCGCGAGAAATCGATCGATCGCCACGCGGACTGCTATCAAGATGCAAAACTTGCGCCATCTTTTTTTCTCCTCAAAGTCTGTGTTTTTTACTCAGCAAACGTAATGCGTTACCCTCACCGAACAAGCAGCCTGATCTTGACTCCATAGAGTTAAGAAATCCCAACAGTTCGCTTGACATCTTCGGGCGATTGGGGTGAAGGCAGCAGCCCTAAATCTGTAACGGAACGAGCCATTTCATGAAATATCTGTTCAACCTTGGCGTTATTTTGCAGTCGCTAGCAGCCCTAACGCCTTGGCAACGCCTTCTCCATACAGGGAGTCAGCCTTGGTGAAATGGTTCAGTTGTCGATCGATGATAAATTGCGGCACGTCCTGCATGGCCGCAGCAATGTTTTCGCAAAGCCGCTGTTGTTCATCAGGTGGCATGAGGCGAAAGAGTTTGCCCGCCTGAGTGTAATCGTCGTTGCCAGTGCGGTGGTCATGGCGATCGATCGTTCCTGAAGCTTGAGCGGCGGTTCTTTCACCTGCGGATCTTCAACGGGGCCATGAAGCTATTCGGCTCGTAGTTGACTGAACCGCGCCGTTGCTATCAAAGCGCATTGCGCCATCGCGATGATAGGTATGCGCTTGGTCGCGTGGGGACAGTTCGAGCAGGGCAGGCTTTCGTAGTTGACACCCAGCCGATAACCGATGGGCATCCGGGTAAGACAAACTCGTGCTTGCAGCATTTTGTCCGGGCTAAAGGAAATGCCTGGAACCACGTTGGACGGGGAGAAGGCAGACTGCTCGATCTCGGCAAAATAATTCTCAGGGTTGCGATTGAGTTCCAAGATTCCAACTTCAATCAAGGGATAGTCTTGGTGGAGCCAAACCTTCGTCAAGTCAAAGGGATTGAAGGATAACCGATCGGCTTCTGCTTCCGGCATCACCTGCACACACACGCGCCAGCGGGGATAGTCGCCCTGCTCGATCGCGGAAAACAAATCCCGCTGGGCGCTTTCGCGATCGCTCCCGACAATTGCCGTCGCTTCTGCATTCGTGAGATTTTGGATGCCCTGCATCGTTTTGAGGTGGAATTTGACCCAGAAGCGTTCGTTGTCGGCGTTGATGAAGCTGAAGGTGTGGCTGCCGTAGCCGTTCATGTGGCGATGGCTGCGGGGTAGGCCGCGATCGCTAAACAGAATCGTCACCTGATGCAGGCTTTCGGGACTGAGCGACCAGAAATCCCACATGGCGATCGGGTTTCGCAAATTCGTTTTCGGATCGCGTTTCTGAGTGCGAATGAAGTCGCTAAACTTCATCGGGTCGCGCACAAAAAAGACAGGAGTGTTGTTGCCGACCAGATCCCAGTTGCCTTCCTCGGTGTAAAACTTGACGGAAAAGCCGCGCACATCTCGTTCGGCATCGGCAGCACCTCGTTCCCCAGCAACCGTAGAAAATCGTGCCAGCACTTCGGTCAGCTTGCCAACTTGAGAAAATAGCTTTGCCTTGGTGTAGCGCGTGATGTCTTGGGTGACGGTAAACGTGCCATAAGCGCCTGAGCCTTTGGCATGAACGACCCGTTCGGGAATGCGCTCTCGATTAAAGTGCGCCATCTTTTCGACTAGATAAAAGTCCTGCATCAACAGCGGACCTTGTTCTCCGGCACTCAAAGAATTTTGATTGTCACTCACTGGAATTCCAGCATCGGTCGTTAGCTTCTCAGGTTTGTGGCTCATTGTTTCACTCCTAATTCCTGAAATTACCGAGTGATTGCTTGGTAAAGCAATCTGTTAGAAAAAACGCTCTCACTGCTCCTCGAACTTAGCGACTCAAAGCCATTTTGGTATGCTCCATTCCAGCGAGAATGTGACCAAAGTTGGGTAGGCGAGTTACGAAGATCTGACCCATTCCGGGTGCGGTTGGCAATGTCCAGTCTTTTTGCAGTTCGGCAGCAATCGCGATCGTGTTCACGCACTTGACGCCTGCCTGAGTCATACGGGCGATCGCCGCATTTTGACTCGTCATGTTCCACGTACCAGAAGCATCAATTACAGCGTAAACGTCATAGCCAGCAGCGACTGCTGAAATGGCCGGAAATGCCAGACAAACATCTGTCGTGACGCCTGCCATGATCAGCTTTTTGCGTCCAGTCTGTTCGACAGCGGCAACAAAGTTTCGATCGTTCCAGGCGTTGATAATCACGCGATCGACGATCGGAGCTTGAGGCAGCGTTGACAGCAGTTCTGGAAAAAGCGGGCCATTCGCACCGTTTGGATTGCTTGTCGTGAGAATTGTTGGCAGGTTAAATAACTTTGCAACTTCTGCCAGGTACAGCGCATTGTTTTTGAGATTGACCGGATCAATATCGGTGATGCCAAAGAGCATTGTGCCCACTTGGTGATCGATCAGCAGCATGGCTGAATTCTCTGGCGTTAGCTGCTCATAAAACTTTGGATCAGTCATCATCTTTGTCCTATTGAAGCGTAAAAGAAACAGAATTGGCTGAGCGAAACTGATACATTAAGCTGTTTTGCTTACCGACATTGCTACTTTAATGGGTGCAATCTGCTGGTGTCTTTCCTATTCTTGGAATCTATGGTCAAATCTTGGCTAAAGTTGAAAATGAATTGATAGAAGAAAGATTAAAAAAGCACTTCTGCCAAAACTGCTTAAGTCACGATCGATTTTTATCGCTCTTCAGATTATTTCGATCGATAAGTCTTCGGCGTTTGACCCGTGTATTTATGAAAATACTTTGTGAAGTGGCTTTGGTTCGCAAATCCACACTCCATTGCAATTTCAGTCAGCGATAGCGATGAGGTGTCGAGTAGCCGCTTGGCTCGCTCGATTCTTGTTGCAGGATATATTGATAGGGCGAATTCCGGTCGATCGCTTGAAGAGCTTGCAGAAATAATGTTGATTAATATTGAGCAGTTGCGCCAGTTCAAGCAGACTGATTGGCTTGCTCAGAGAATCATCAATATAGTCTGTGATATTTTTAAGGTGGTAAGGAGAAAGCCCAAGCCAGGATTGTTCATCATCATTCGTTTGGATTGTGTAATGCTCAAACAGATGGGTGGCAAGAGCCGTCGTTAAGGAATGGACATATAAAGGATTGCAGGGTTGCTGCGTTTGAAGTAGTCGCTTGAATAGTTGCCCAATATAGTGAATGGTGGGATCAACAGGGGCAAGCTGAGGCAAAAGCTGAATAGAATAGTCCTGCCCGATCGTTTGCCCAAGTTCTAGTTTTTCCAGCGCAATTTGCTTGAGGCAGTTCGGTTGGATGCTCAGCAACAAAGCGTGAATGGGCTGATCCCACTGCTCACGATGAAATTGACCAGCGGGTGTAATCAACATACACTCCTGCTGCACATCTTGAACATAATTTTGGTCTGCGATATTCAGTTGGAATTGACCGCTGCGCTCGAACTGACAGATAGCAATCACATGGTCAATATGGCAGTGGTTTGGTGTTTTCCAGGGCGGATGATGAGAGAGTTCTAGCTGAATGTTGTTCCACCCTTGAGAAGCAGTAACCACTAGAGGATTGGCAAGCAGCGAATTTTGCCGTGCAGCCTCCTCGATCGCACCATCCTCGACAGCCTGTAGCTCTGTCATTGTGTGACCTCGTGTTGAGTATTCGACTGGTTTGTAAATTACTTTATGCTTTAGATAAAATCAGTTTTAACGCTGTAACTCGTGTTGAATTGCGGTAAGCAAGGCGGAATTTTCCCAGTCTCCCTCAAATCTTGAGCCGTTAATAAAAAAGGTTGGGGTGCTGTTCACACCGCTTCTGATGCCAGTTTCAATATCTTGCAGGACGCGATCGACATGGACATCTGCTGTCATTTCTTGCAGGAATTGATTGATGTTAAGTTTGAGGGCGATCGCGTGTTCAACTAAGCTGGCGTCATCTAAGGCTTCGCTCAAATTGAAGAGGCGATCGTGCATTTGCCAAAACTTCTGCTGACTGTTGGCTGCTTCCGCTGCTTCCGCCGCGTGTTGGGCAAACGGATGAATATCACTGCGGGGAAAATGCCGAAACACAAATAGAATTTGACTTCCAAATTGCGTTTGAATCAGCTTGAGAATTTCATGCGCCTTGACGCAGCGAGAGCATTGATAGTCTCCATACTCAACCACACTAACCTTTGCTGCTCTATGTCCCTGAATGTGGTCATCAGGAACGACTGGAGGACAAACAGGTGCGGCAGCATATTTCACTCCAGGGTTGGAGCGAGCAGCGTCTTCAGATGAATCCTTTGTGTTGCTCATCGGGAGTAGACCGCTAGGCAGCCTGGTGAATTCACTATTACTGTAAGCAATTCACAAGCGCTTGTGACTCCCTTTGATTCCAGACTTTCACCTATTAAATTGGATCGATTTAAACCTATCCGATCGAATAGGTTGCTTTGAATTAACCGCTGATAGAGGCGCGAATGCGATCGCGAAATGCCATGACTGCATCAAACTGATCGTCGGGCTTGACATAGCTTGATAGCAAAGATAGATCCAGGTCTGGCAGCAATTCACTTTTGGCAATGACTTCGTATTGAGTCGATCGCAGGTGATGAATTTGAAATTGTCCGGCCTGCCACTGCCAAACTTCCGTAACGCCCAAGCCTTGATAAATGTCTAGCTTATTGACCAGTCCGCTGCTGAGAACCACTTCGATCGCAATGTCTGGAAATTCCTTTTTTTGCCCTAAACAGTAGCACTCGTCAGGTTCTAAGCCGCGCAGCTTCATCGCTTTACGAAAGGTGGCGGAACCGATCGCATGAAAACGGATACGAGCTTCTTGAAAGTAAGCTTCCAGCAGCATTCCAATTATCTTTTTGAGTTCTTCATGCTCTGGAGAGGTGGTCATGATTTCTAGCATTCCTTCCAGATAGCTCAGCCGCAGATTGGGGAAATCGTCGCCCAGCGTGGCAAGAAATAATTCATACTGCTGCCAACTAATACCATTGAGTACCAATCGCTGTTCGGCAGTGGGGAAAGTGGATGGGGGCAACACCGATGTCATGGACGCTTTGCCTTGCTCGAAACACACCTCAATTGTAGGAGTTTGTTTGCAAAGATTCGTCAGGAGCATCCCTACAGATGCAGGAGTCCCTGACGCAGCGCAATCACAACGGCCTGAGTGTGATCGATCGCGCCCAGTTTGTCCAACAAATTATTGGCGTGAAACTTGACGGTGTGTTCTGTGATGCCCAAATCTGCACCGATGTCGCGGTTGTTTTTTCCGGCGGCAATGCGCTCCAGCACCTGCTGTTCACGGGCACTGAGTTCTCGCCGCTCCAGTCGCGCAATGTATTTGTCACTAATTGGCAGGGGGATGTAGCGTTGTCCTTCACACACGGCTCGAATCACTTCGAGGATTTCATCGCAGGGCGTGTCTTTGAGCAAGTAGGCTTTTGCGCCTGCCCGCAATCCCTGATAGATGTCTTCATCCGTGTCATAGATGGTGAGCATGATGATGCAGGCTTCGGGAAACTCGCTGCGGATGGCGGCGATCGCTTCCACCCCGCTCATCGTGGCATTCGCAAATCAAGCAGCGCGATGTCGGGCTGGTGCTGTTGAAATAGAGTGACGGCTTCTTGTCCGTTGTTGGCTTCACCCACGATCGTCATGTCCGGTTCTTCTTCCAAGATGGAGACCAACCCCTGCCGCACGATCGGGTGGTCATCAGCGATTAAGATGCGAATCGTTTTGGTGTCGGTGGCTGGGGGCATAGTTTCAGGGTGGAAGCAGGAGAAGGGGTAGGGGTGAACGTTTCTTGTCATTAAAAAACGACACCAGTACGAGCCAAGGCGGTTCCGTTTAGAAAGTACCGAAAGACTGAAACTTTCCAATACGCCTATTTTCTGGAGAAACCTGCAATTTAGCAATGCCCAGCGACGAGAGAAATGATCAGGGCTTGACCCGCGTGAGTTCGATGCAGGCGATCGCTGCGGTTGAATCGGTGGACAGCCCCCTTGTATCTTGAGAGTAGAGCGCAAGACCGTCCCCCCTGGGTGGCAAACACCGAGATTTAGCTAGGCTCTGCGCTCCTGTTCATCCGCCCC
>JAAUTJ010000106.1 GCA_012031475.1 Leptolyngbyaceae cyanobacterium SM1_3_5
GATGAACGGATACAGATGCGGCAGTGCGCCGATCGCCACTTCGGGAAAGCAGTTTTCCGAGAGCGCCACGCTTTTGCCCGGAAGCCATTCGAGGTTGCCGTGTTTACCGACATGGACGATCGCCTGTGCCTGCCACTCCCGCCGCAGCCAAGCATAAAAGGCGAGATAGCGATGCGGCGGAACCAGATCGGGCGCGTGGTAGTTCAAGGATGGGTCGCGATCGTAGCCTCGCGCAGGCTGAACGCCGACAAACACATTGCCCAGTTGAATTCCGGCCACGATCAGATCTTCGGGTTCGGGTGCGCCCCAGCGATCGATCACAACTTGCTGAACGGCGATCGGCAACCTGGCGAAAAATTCGTCGTAGGTCGATCGCGGCAAGGTTTGCGAAATTTTCCGCCAGTCGCCTTCGGCATCGTTCGTAACGGTCGCCGTAAGGCGGGCAATCAGTTCGTCGCTATCTTTCGGCCAATTGGAAACGGTGTATCCGGCTTCTGCCAAAGCTTTGAGCAGTTCGACGCAGCTTGCGGGCGTATCGAGTCCAACGCCGTTGGCAAGGCGAGCATCACGGGTTGGGTAGTTCGCCAGAATCAGGGCAACGCGGCGATCGCTCACCCTCGTACTCCTGAGTTTCGCCCAGCCCAACGCGAGATCGGCCACGAACGAGACGCGATCGCTCACAGGCTCATACACGACCACATCCGTTTCTAGAGCGCTGCTCCGGGTTTGAACCGCTTTGAACGAAATCGCACGAGTGATAATTCGGCCATCGACTTCCGGCAGTGCGACGTTCATCGCCACATCGCGGGCGGACAAGCCTTGCGTCGAATCTTGCCACTGCTCGATCGTGCCGCCGCTGAGGATGACTTGCAGAACGGGGACATCCAGCGATCGCCACAAGTCCGGCGCATCTCCGTCAATTTGAGCAAGCGAAAAGCTCGTCGCATTCAGCAAAACCGCCAGTCCCGACGAAAACTGCTGCAAAAGCGCCTGCTGAACTTCAATTTCGCGCAGTGACGACAGGAAAATTGGGACGGGCTGGAGATAGCGATCGACCAACGCTTCACACAAGGCATCGATCGCAGATGTATTGCCGGAAAGGTAGTGCGATCGATAAAACAAAACGCCGACCTGTGGCGCATCCGGGTCACTCTCAAACGCAAAGGGATACAGCCCGACACGCGGAATCGGCTGCGGCAAGTCGATCGATCCGGGCAAATTCAGGCTGATATTGCCAATGAATTTCAGCGCGTTGACCGTATTCTCGATGCCGCCTTCACAGAAATAACGCCAAAGCTGATCGGCAGCAGCGAGGGAAACGGTCGAATGGCTATTCAGTTCGGGATCGGGGCGATCGTCCCCCGGCAGCACCCACAAATCCGCCTTGGTTTGCTCAGCAATTTGCTTGGCGACTTCCAAACCATACGGCCAGTAGGCGCGGCCACCCAGCAGACGCAGCACGATCGCCTTGGCCGAACTGAGAACATTTTCGCCATAATCGTCGATCGAAAATTGCTGCTGGAGGTTAAGCAGATTCGTGACGCGGACGGCAGGAAAATCCGGGGGGAGATGGTCGATCGCCTGCGCCAAAGTTTGAATCTCCGTATCGGCGGCGGTGAGAAACACAATTGGGGCGGGCGTTTGCTCGATCGCCACAACGCCTTCAGCTTCAGGATTCCATCCGCCCGGAGCGGCTGCGATGCGGTGCATGAGAAAAGCGGTGAGAGGTGCTTTGCCAGCTTATCGTAGGCCAGGATCGATCGCCCTAACCCCTTCACCCTGCCCCTGTTAAGGTGGTTGTAATTTCTGTCGTTTCTGAGCCAGTAATCGCGCCGTTGAGACATAAGGACGATGCACCTGAGCCTTGGCTGGCAGCGGCGGCTTCTTGCCCCTAGGACTCGAAGCAAAGCGTTTGAGGTCAACTTGGGCTGCACAGCGCGCTAGCAGTTGTGCGAAGTCCACTGCGTCTGATGTGTTGTAGCGGCTTCCACACTGGAGCGGGCAGATTATGAGGTGTAAGCAAAATCAGTGAAACGATGATTTACGGCTCATTGCTGCGGCTGATGGTGAAACGATTAGCCGCAGATTTACTTCATCAATCCGCTCTTAAGCTTCTCCGTTCCCGATACTCTAGATCATGGTCGCGCCTAAACATCATGCCCTACGAACCGCTTCACCATAAATATCGCCCGCAAAGCTTCGCACAACTGGTCGGCCAGAGCGCGATCGCCACAACGCTTAGTACCGCTTTGCGATCGCAGCGCATTGCGCCCGCCTACTTATTCACCGGAGCAAGAGGAACCGGAAAAACGTCAAGCGCCCGCATTTTTGCCAAGTCCTTGAACTGCTTAAATAGTCATGTTCCAACCGATCAACCTTGCGGAGTTTGTGAGGTTTGTCGATCGATCGCCAATGGTTCTGCCCTCGACGTAATTGAGATCGATGCTGCCAGCAATACGGGCGTTGATAATATTCGAGAACTCATCGAACGTGCCCAGTTTGCTCCGGTTCAATGTCGATTCAAAGTGTACGTAATTGATGAATGCCACATGTTAAGCACTCAGGCATTTAACGCACTACTTAAGACTTTAGAAGAACCGCCCGATCGCGTTGTCTTCGTATTAGCAACCACTGACCCACAGCGCGTTTTGCCGACCATTATTTCACGCTGCCAAAGATTCGACTTCCGACGAATTCCCCTGGCCGAAATGGTCATGCACCTACAGCAGATTGCTGAAAAAGAAGCGATCGCCATTCAGCCTGATGCGCTTCAACTCGTGGCTCAGCTATCGCAAGGTGGCCTCAGAGATGCGGAAAGTTTGCTCGATCAGTTGAGCCTAATTGAAGGTGAAGTGACGATCGATCGCGTTTGGGATTTGGTTGGAGCCGTGCCCGAACGCGAACTGATGAATTTGGTGAAATCGATCGCTGCAAGTGATGGTGTAACCGCGATCGAGTCGGCGCGTCGTCTGATGGATCGGGGGCGTGAACCGCTGATAGTCTTGCAAAATTTGGCGAGTTTCTTTCGCGACTTGCTGATTGCAAAAACGGCGGGCGATCGATCGGATTTAGTCAGCCTCACTGCTCCAACCTGGAACGACCTTCGGCAGTTTAGCGCTCAGGCTAATCTCGATTGGATTCTCCGAAGTCAACAGCAATTGCGCGAAAGTGAGCCGCAAATTAAAGGTTCTACTCAGCCGCGATTGTGGCTAGAAGTTGCGCTAATAACTTTGCTGCCTGCGGGGATCGATCGACCAATTTCGCCTCCAGCACCCAGTCGTGAATTTGTGCCGCCACCGATCGTCCGCGAGTCGATTGCTAACAATTCCTCACCGTCAGAATCAGCCTCAGAACCGATCGCTGCTGAGCCGCCAATTCCTACTGAAGAATCGCCCGCTGCTCCGCAACCTCCAATTTCCGACCTCGATCGCATTTGGAAGGAAGTTCTTGAACTTGTCCAACCATTTTCGACGCGGGCGATGCTGCGGCAACAGTGTCATTTGATTGATTTCACAGGCAAAGAAGCGCGAATTGGCACGAAAACCGAAAATCTTTTTAACATGGCAAAAGCAAAATTGCCCAACATTGAAATAGCCTTTACGCAACGATGTGGACAACCCATTAGCGTCACGCTTGAAGTGGTTCTTCCAGGAGCAATGGCCGCTTCACCTGCGATCGAATCGCTTCAGTCTGCTGCAAGTGAATTTGCGCCGCCTTTGCCTGCCGATCGCCCCCGAAGCTGCCCCGCCTCCGCCCGTTTGGGAAGAAGATGACGTGACCAAAGCCGCGAAAAATTTTGCACAAATGTTTAACGGGCAAATTGTTGATCTGGAACAGGAGGATGCTGCGATCGAGGAAGTGGCAACTCCGGCAGAGCCAGAAGTACCAGAAATAACTGTTGAAGAAGATGCAGACGATGAAGAGGATATTCCTTTCCTACGACCTGCTGCCAAATCGATGTTTAAAGACGACCTAATTGATCCTGAAATTCACCGTCCAAAGGTGGGTTTCGAGTACCGGAAATTCTAGTCGATCGCCTAGGGGACATTAAATTAAATACCTCCCGTTGCAATTTCTAGAGTTCGATCGATTCTGCGAAAATGCACCCTGAAGCGGCAGAAAAATTCATACGATTGTAGTTAGATAAACCGGATAAAAAGCGTGGCAGCTTGTTTATTCCAGCCGCGTGCAAACGCCTGAATTCAAGTGCCAGAAATATGCACGACCAGTTCGCGCAGGTGCGAGTGCTGGCGATGTTCCCAAACATAAATGCCCTGCCAAGTACCCAGCACAAGGCGACCGTTGGCGATCGGAATTTGCTCGGAAGTGTGGGTTAAAACAGTGCGAATATGAGCGGGCATATCGTCTGCGCCCTCGGTACTGTGGATGTAGCGATCGCCTTCCGGCACAAGCTTCGCCAGGAAATTCGCGAGATCTTTCAGCACATCGGGATCGGCATTTTCTTGAATGATTAAGCTAGCCGAAGTGTGGCGCAAGAATAAGCTACACAGACCCGTTTCAATGCCTGACTGGGCAACGAGATCCGTCACTTTTGGCGTAATTTTGTGCAGCGTTTTACCGCTAGTTTGGATTTTTAACGTTTGCTGATAGTGCGACATACAAAATTTGAAAAAACGATTTGTTCTCAGATTAGCAATCTGCTTTCGATTTCGCATCCTGCTGGCGATCGCAACTGGGGCAGAGCGATCGCAACGATTAAGAATCATCAAGACTGGGAACAAAAATCGCCACGCAGACGACACCTCACACATCACCGAGTTAGGTTTGAGTTCATGTTTGCCCAACCTCGTAGATTCGCGGCTCTGCAAAATGCTCCCCTCCGATCGCGCCCGATCGATCGCGTTTCTGGTGGTTTCACAATCGCAATGATTCGATCGACGACGCGATCAACATTTGGCAAGCTCAACAAAAAGCTTCAAATATGACGACGATGGGCAAGTGCGCGACGATGAGCCAACCTTCTACCGCTTCAAAATCAAAATGGCGGCAGCGTTAAATTTAACTTCAAGAACGAAGGCGAAGAATCAATTACTTTTTCGATCGTCAATTCACGCGGTTTCCTGATTTCGGCAGATGGACGGCGGCTGTTTCGGGAAGTGGATGAAGATGAAAAGGGTAAACTCAAAGCCGACCTCAACAGAGGCACGTACTTTTTGAGAATTACAACGGATGGCGATCGCGAAGACTATTCAATCAAGCTGAAGTTTCGATCGAATCGCAATCACGATTAGCATGAATCAAGCCATCTGTAGCCCAATTTCAAATTGACCAATATAGCCGCTTCTATCTTCAGTTAATGTTAGCAAAAGCCGATCGCCGCCGCTGCGAAAAATGCCGTCTTGGGCGTTGGTTGGATGGCGCTGCCTGACCGAGTAGGGCACTTGTGCGTAAACGCGATCGCTCACCGCGTCGTCAAAATAAAGCTGTGAGGTGAATTCTTCGCCTTGCGCCGTGCGGATTTTGAAGTGGATATGCGGGGTGCGACCCGGATACCAGCCGGGATAGATCGTCAAAAATTCTGCCGTTCCGTTGACAGTCGTGACCTGATAGCCGCGCAAAAACTGCTGGCCGCCTGTGTCAAACGATCGATCCTGCACGTCCGAATAGACGCCTTGCGCGTCACAGTGCCAGACATCTACCATTGCTTCGCTCAGCGGCGTACAGGCTTGAGCGCCCACCTGCGAAATCTGAAAAACCAACCGTAACGGGACGCCTTCCTTCACCGCGCCGTCTGCGGGATTCGATCGAATATCCGATCGATTCAGCCGATCATCAACAAAATACGGTCCCTCGGTTTGCTGCGGTCGGACGACGCATCCGGGCGTTTGGCTGATAGTTTGACTCGTCGTTGGTGCTGCGGTTTGGGCAATCGCATCTCCCTCCACTTTTCTGCCCACACACCCGACCAGCGAGACGGCGGCGATCGATCGCATCACGCCCAAGATTTGACGACGGCTGAATCTCAATCGCTGCATTTTTTCTCCTTGTGCTGCTTCAATTTTATCGGCGGCATGGCTGGAGTCGAAGGCGATCGCCACGCTGGGATGGCAGCACGGGTAAAAATTTGCCATAAATTATTTCAAAGTGCAGACGACCTCAGTATCATGAAGCCAGCATTTGGGGTAGCCACAGCATGATCAATCGCGAGAATTCCATCGAATCGATGTCCGCACCGTCTGGTCGCACCTGCCACGCCTTGCTGATCGGCATTGAGGCAGACATCGAACGGCGATTGCGCGGCGTCTCAGAGCGATCGATCGCGGCTTGGCGAGATGTACAAGCCCTGCAAGTTTTGCTGAAACCGAGCTTTTCCACTGTCGCACCTTTGATCAACCTCGATCGCCAGCGGCTAGAAGAAGAAATTTACGCTGCTGCAAGCAACTGTCAGCCCAATGATCTGCTGCTGATTTACTACTCTGGGCAAGGCATGGTTGACGAGGACGGACATCTGTTTCTTGCCGCTGCCAACACGCGCAACAATACGATCGGTGAATTGAACAAGGCAACGGCGATCGCATTCTCCTCCCTGCAATCTCTGCTCAGCGATTGTCCGGCTCAGCAAGTGATCATTCTCGATTGCAGCTTCCTTGGCACAGCGCCCCGCATCGACATCGCCGCCCAGCTTGGCGCACCGAATCGGATGATCTTGAGCGCCACCCGCACGACCAGCTACACGACGGCACACAAGCAAGGCGAACTGTCGGTCTACACGGAATTTTTGCGGGAAGCGATCGAAACCGGATGCGGTCTGCCTCCGGGCACCGCCGTGACGACGCACCAGATTCATCAATATATTCAGTCGCGGATGCATCCGGCGTTTCCGACTGTTGAGCCGCAAATCACTCCGCCCCATCCTGAAGTGGCAGTGGCGATCGCAGTCGCTCCGCCCCGCAATGACACGCTGATGTATCGATCGGAAGTGGAGGAGCGAGCCAAAAGTGGAACCATTTCGGACTTCGATCGCCTGCTGCTCAACTGGCATCGCAATCAGCTTGGCCTGTCGCCCGATACGGCTAGCCAAATCGAGGCCAGCGTCCTGAAGCCGCACCAAACGCATCTGCAAAATCGCCAGCGCTATCAAGACACGCTCAGAGCGATCGCCCAGTTTCAATATCCCTTCAAACCCGCGACCGAAATGGCGCTGGATCAGCTCCGGCAACAGCTTGGGCTGAGTCCCAATCAGGCCGGGGCGATCGCCAAAGAAACCTTAGCCGAATCGGAACAGCGCTATCGGCAAAACTTGCAGCAGTATGAACAGTATGTTGCCCAGCAAATTGAGTCAGGGGCGTGGCTCGATCGCGCTCAGCGCAACGAATTTCGCTATTTGGAGGAGCAGCTTCACCTGCTGCCGCGCCATCTGAATGTGATTTGGCAGCGTCACGCTCCCGCCCCTTCGACTGCTTCGCCGGAGCGTAACGATCTGAATCTGCCGCCGTATGCCACCCGATTGCAGCAGTATCAGCAGTTTTTCTTCGATCGCGCTGCACCCGATCGCGAAGCGCTCCCCGCAGGGTATCGCCCTTTGCCCGCGCAAACCTTGCAGGAACTCGATTCGCTTCAGCAAACGCTGCACCTGCAACCAATCGATGTGGCCTTGGTGGAAGAAACTGCCGTCCGGCAAAAGCGCGATCGCTACGATGCCGCTCTCCAGCGCTATCAGCAAGAACTGCTGCTGGCCGATGATTCGCCTTCGAGTCAAGCCCATCTCAAGCAGATGCAGCGCGGCGTGGATGAGCAGGATGCAGCGATCGCGGAACTGATCGCCGCGCTGCTCAATCCGCAAAAACAACCTGCCGTCTCGGAAGCGATCGATTCGCCAACCGATCAGCCGACTCTGATCGCGGATTCAGCAGCGCTCGAATCTGAGACACCGCTGTCTGAGACACCGTTGGAAGCGCCGATCGCCGCTGTTTCGCCTGCCAACGCTCGATCGCATCGACCGTCTCAGCCTGCCCACCCGCTGCCAAGTGATGACGATCGAACCGCGCCGCCTCGCAATCTACGCGAAATTCTACCGGGGCAAACGCTGCCTCCCAGCCGCCGCCGCGCCTCATTCATAGAGCGTTTGCGCGATCGATCGCTGCCGTTACGGTTTTTGAAGGCAATTTTGTTTGCGATCGTGGCGGTGGTTGTCGGGCGCTTCATCATTGCCCAAATTCTGCGGATTCTGCCTTATCCGATCGACAACATCATCGGAATCACGCTGTTTGGGCTGGTGATTATCTTTTCGTGGAAGCAGATCGATCAGTTGCGCTGAGGCGTGTTTCAAAACTTTTGCTCACTGGCGGCTACAGACGGCTGCTCCAAACTTGCACGACGCGCCCCTGAATTTCTTGACCATACCAAGGCGTATTGTTCGATCGCGATTTCAGCGTTTGCTCATCGACTCGGCCAATTTGAGCAGGGTCAAACAAAATCAAAATTTGTCGGTTTTCCCGGCTCGATCGCATTCAGACTCAAGCCCAGACACTTAGCCGGATCAACGCTCAGCTTGCGCCACAGATCGATCGCCGTCCACTGCCCCGACTCCACCAAACTGCGCCACAGCAGCGGCAATGCCAACTCCAGTCCGATCGCGCCGGAAGGAGCTTCGGCAAAGGCAACCGTTTTTTCTTCGTAGGTGAACGGACTGTGATCAACGGCGATCGCGTCGATCGTGTGGTCTTGCAGTCCCGCGATCAAAGCTTGGCGATCGATCGGATTGCCCAAGGGTGGATCGAGGCGCAGACTTGGCGCGTAGCTGATCAGATCGTCAGTGTCGAGCAGCAGGTGCATCCAGGTTGTACTCGCGGTCAGCGGCAACCCTTGCGCTTTCGCCGTGCGAATCAGTTCGACGCCGCGAGCGGTCGAGAGGCGCATCAGGTGAACGGGTGTGCGAACTTCGGCCACGATTTCCAGCAGGGCAGCGATCGCACTCGTCTCCGACATCGCCGGATTTCCCGGCAGACCGAGACGAATCGAGTTTGCGCCTTCACGCATCACGCCATTTCCGGCCAGCCGCCGATCGCAGCAGTACAGCGCGATCGGACGATCGATCGGCTGCGTATATTCCAGCAGACGACGCAGCAAGGCAGGATTTGCGATCGGCTTCCCGTCCGCAAATCCCACCACGCCCGCCGCCGCCAGTTCCACCAGTTCGCTCAACGCCTCACCTGCTGCCTGTTGCGTCAGTGCGCCCCACAGGTGAAGCTGCACCTCGCCACTTTGTGCCAGCCGCCGCAGTCGATCGACATTTGCCGGATCATCGATCGGGGGCTGCGTGTCGGGCAAAATTGCCACCTGCGTGAAGCCGCCCGCTTTTGCCGCCTGCATCAGGGAAGCGATCGTTTCTCGCGATTCAAATCCCGGTTCTCCCGAATGGCTGTAAAGGTCGATCAGCCCAATGCCCAACACCAAACCCGGTCGATCGATCACCTCGTCCGTTTCAGTCTCGATCGCGTCTGCAACCTGTTCAACCACGCCATTTCTCAGGAGAACGTCCGTAACCCGATCGATCGAGGCGATCGGATCAATCAGCCGGACTTGACGCAGCAGGTGAGTCCCGATCACAACGCGCCTGCTGCCGTGCGATCGATCACGCCGCCCAGATGTGACGTAATATTCATCGCTTTGATCAGCGGCTTGTCGTTTGCGCCGTTGGGATAGTCGATGACGCTGACGGCTCCGTTGCCCTGCTTGAATGCCCAGAAATGTTCAGGATTCCAGCCGACGAGGTGACACAAGATCGCTTTGTTGACGGCATCGTGGGCGCTGACGAGAACGGTTGTGGGTCGATCGTCCCTCAGTTCAGTGGAGGCAACGATCGCCTCCCAAGCGCGGCTTGATCGGTCCCACACCTGCTGAAGGTTTTCGCCTTCAGGCATTTGAACGGTGTGCGGAAGCTGCTGCCACTGCTGCAAATCACCCGGAAAAGCCGCTTCAATTTCGGCTTCCAGCTTGCCCTCCCAAAGTCCGTGACTAATTTCCTGCAAGTCGTCTACGAATTCCAGTTCAATGCCTGGGTGATGCTGCAAGATTGCCTGAGCCGTTTGCTTGGGGCGCAAAAGCGGACTGCTGACGGCGCGATCGATCGGCACATGCTGCAAAAACGCTGCCGCCTGCTCTGCCTGAATTTGTCCCTGGCTCATTCAGGGGCACGTCGATCTGTCCCTGAAGCGTTTCTGGCGATTCCAATCTGTTTCACCGTGGCGCACCAGCAGCAGCCGGATGCCTGTCGATCGCCGGGTTTCGGTAGGGGTCGCCCAGATGTGCGGTTAGATTCACTGACTCAAGCTGCACCGAGTCGCCAAACTGCCCCGAGAAGTTCAAGACGCTAATGCCACAGTTTGACTGGTGTATGGCTTGATAGCGGTGCGGCTCCATCCCCACAGCCGTGCTAATTAAGGCGCGGTTGATGCCGCTGTGAGCCACAATCAAGATGGTGTCACCGTCG
>JAAUTJ010000107.1 GCA_012031475.1 Leptolyngbyaceae cyanobacterium SM1_3_5
GACAATGGCCGGATTGAAGTCGGCAACCGGATTTGTCCGCAGCGAAATCGGCCAGCGCGTCCGCCTCCGCCGCACCCCGGAAATTGTGTTTGTCGAAGATCGATCGCTTGAGCGCGGAACCCAGGTGCTTTCGCTCCTCAACCGCCTCAGCCAAGAGCGCGAAGCGTCGGGCAAAGATGACTTCGACGCGGTGGCCGCCGAGGATTCGATCGCCGCAGAGGAATAGATTTTGGTCGCAACTGGAACCGTTTCGCTGCTCGATCCTGCTAGCTTGACGCTGGCCGAACAGGTTGCACAAATGCTGATCGTCCGCGCTTCCGGTCACCTGTTCGATCAGCAAATCCGCTACCCTGTCTGGGAACCGCCCGCCTCCAAGCTTCAGCACTGGGTGCAAGATTTGGGTGTGGGTGGCGTGATTTTGCTGGGCGGCAGTGCGGCAGAAATTGCGCTGCGATCGCAACAGCTTCAAGACTGGGCAACCATCCCGCTGCTGATCTGCGCGGACATCGAAGAAGGCGTCGGCCAGCGATTTTCAGGAGCCACTTGGTTTCCACCCCCCGTTTGAGTTTGGCGGCGATTGGCGATCGCCCCCAAAGCCCTTCAACTCGCTCAGCAAATGGGCACGATTACCGCACAAGAAGCATTGGCGATCGGCCTCAACTGGATTCTCGCCCCGGTCGTGGATGTGAACAACAATCCCGATAATCCGGTGATTAACGTCCGGGCGTTCGGTGAAACGGTCGAGGCAGTGAGCGAACTGGCGATCGCCTTTCTGCAAGGAACCCAACAGCACCCGATTCTCACCTGCGCCAAACATTTTCCGGGTCACGGCGATACGGCTGTTGATTCACACCTGACGCTGCCGACTCTGCCGCACACGATCGATCGGCTTGAGCAGATTGAACTGCCGCCATTTGTGGCCGCCGTTCGATCGAACGTCGATGCCGTCATGAGCGCTCACCTGAAAATTTCCGCGATCGATGCTCAGTATCCGGCTACCTTGTCGCGATCGATTCTCACCGATTTGCTTCGGCATCAGCTTGGCTTTGACGGCTTAATCGTGACGGATGCCTTGGTGATGGGTGCGATCGCCAACGAATACGGAGCCAACGAAGCACCTGTTTTGGCGATCGAAGCGGGAGCCGATATTCTAATGATGCCGCTCGACCCGGAAGGCGCAATTCAAGCGGTTTGTGCCGCAGTCGAGTCGGGTCGAATTTCACCCGATCGAATTGCCGAATCGCTCGATCGGATCTGGCAGGCCAAGCAAAAAGTCTGTGCGCCCGATCTGTCTGCCGAATCTCCCCACGCTTGGGAAACCTTGCCGCCGCCACCGATTCAGCTTGATCAACTGGCAACCCCGGACGCGATCGCACTGTCGCCACAATCCTGCAAGCCTCGCAGCGCATTCATCGTCCCGCTGCAATTTCACCAGGCGGACGCAATTTGATTGTGGTGGATAGTGCCTTGGACTGTGATTTTTTGGGAAGCCACACGCCCGCGATCGCCCTTCCTGCCCAACACGGCTACGATTTTCAGCTTGTCGATTCGCACGTTTTGGCGCGTCCCACTGCCGATGAACCGCCCACGCTCCTACAGTTATTTATTCGCGGCAATCCATTTCGCGGTAGTGCAGGCTTAACGCAAACTGCCCAAAGCTGGGTTGATGCACTACTGGCGATCGATCGCCTCCAAGCCCTCGTCATTTACGGCAGTCCCTATCTGCTAGAGCAGTTTTTGCCCCGCCTGCCCGCCCATGTGCCGTATATGTTCACCTATGGGCAGATGCCGCAGGCACAGGCGATCGCGCTTGAAGTTTTGTTTCAAGGCCAACGGTAGATAAGGCAATCAGCAGCAAGGGGCGATCGATCTGCCATCACTCAATCGATCGCCCCTCAAAACTGTTTACTTGAACCGCATGTAGCGCACCAGCAAACTAATCACATCACCGGGATCGGGCACGATGTTGAGCGGTTCATTCAGGTTAAGCGGCTCTGCCCATTCGATCGCTTGCGCGTAACCTGCCTGCTCCAACCGCCTTGTTGTGAACTGAACAATTTGCGGTGTGCCGATCAGGATGTGCTTGATTGGGGTGCGGTTGTCGCCTGGAATTTTGGCGATCGATCGAATCTGTGACTTAGGGGAATCTGAACGCTCATTTGAGCGCGAATCTTCGTTATTCATGGGTTTTCCTGTTTTGTGTAGTTGAGGAAAGCCCAAAAGCCTAGCCACCCCAGATGTCAAAGCAAGACAACCGAGGCGGCTAGGAGGGTAAAATCTCCATAGCCCGCTTAGACTGCTGTACTCAGTTTGACGGGTCAGCGGCTCGGAGTCTGCTGGACACAGCTTCGAGTCGCGTGGCTAGACCACTGGGCATCTAGCAAGTGGGACAAGCCTGCCACCAAAAGCGGCATTAGAGAAGAACGTTAGCGGATTCGATCGGGGTTGTCAAGGGGTTGTTTTACGAGGAGGGCGATATGTTTATCCAAATTGTTTGGGAGGCTCTTAATAAATTTAATAAACAAGACAAAAGCCTCTTCGATGGAAAACAAGTGAAAGAAGAGTGTATCAATCATAGGATTGCTTTGTATCTTCAAGAAATGCTGCTGAATAGAATCTGCGGCGAAACTACTGATTTTAAGCAGAAGCTAGAGACAGGGTATTTGAAGATAGACATAGAGTACGATAAATTATTTGATGAGTTAAAAACAATTAATCACAAATCTTCTCGTCCAGATATATTGATCCATCATCGTGGTGATAACTCATACAACTATGCGTATATTGAACTGAAAAAGCAATATCGGAACAAAAGAGATACAGAGAAATGTGTTGGCGCAAAGAAGGCTCCATACAACTATACGTATGTTTTAATTATTGATTGTTTGAACAAGCCTGTTGATAAAATGCGTGTTATTGAGATAATAGATGATAGTGGAAATGAAAAGAAGCACTCATTTTCTGCTGAAAGCGCGATCGCCCCAAGCAAAACTATGACCATACACGATCAAACAATTTCTAAGCTTCGTCAACTTCCAGAAGCATTAGCTCAAGAAGTAAATGACTTTATTGACTTTTTGCTTTTTAAGCAGAGCAGCAAGCAGTGGCAGCGATCGATACAATTCTCGGAGTCAACAGAACTTGCTGAAATGGCAAACGATCCAGAAATTCAAGCGGAAATGGCAGCGATCGAGACTGAATTTGCTGCAACAGAGTATGACGGATTGCCGAGTGCATGAGTATCGATCGATCGCGAATCTACTTTGTGAATCTCAATCCAGTTCAAGGTAGAGAGCAGGCAGGACAAAGACCTGTGTTGGTGGTTTCGATCGACCAGATCAACCGACTTCCTTTGGTTGTTACTGTAGCAGTAACCGCCACTCGATCGCCCTCCAACCCCAAACAATCCGGCTCTTATGACTCCAGCTTCGATCGCACCTCTCAAAGAAGAACCGCTCCTATTTGAGAGCTTGACCTGGCGAGAGTTCAAAGCCGTTGAGCAACTGCTCGATCGACCGGGCTATCGGCTCTCATTTTTGGATGGCTTATTGGAGATTCGGCGGATGCCAGGAGAACCGCACGAGATTATCAAAGCCAGGATTGGTGCTTTGATCGAGCTTTACTTGCTAATGGCAGGATATGACCTTACTCCAACAGAGTCGATGACCCTCGAAAGTGAAGCGGGAGCCGTCAAACGAGAAGCGGATAAATCTTACAAGCTAGCTCCAGGTCGATCGCGGCCTGATTTGGCGATCGAAGTCGTCTTCACCAGCGGCGGTATTAACAAATTAGAAACCTACAAGCGATTGAAGATTGCGGAAGTGTGGTTTTGGGAAGATGGCGTGTTGGAAATTTATCACCTGCGCGGAGAGAGCAATCATCTTGAGTACGAAAAGATTTCGAGCAGCGAAGAAGTTCAGGGAATTGATTTAGATTTGCTGTTGCGCTGCATCAATCTGGTGAATCATGTAGATGCGATCAAAACATTTCAACAGGCACTTCAAAAATAGCTGAAAATAACCTGCTGTTTATTCAAGCTAGCTGCATGATGCGGTTGGCTGGTTTTGCGATCGATTCGTGCTTGCTTCGTCCCCAACCTGTTTTGCATACATCCGCTGGAATGCACTTGGCTTTGCTCGATTGGCGAGTGCGCCTGAATCAAGCAGGCATTTTCTTGAGGACTACGCACGGAAGTATCCACCTCGAAATCGTACACACCCCAGGTATGCACCCCATCAAGCAGGTGTGAACGGCCTTCGCCAATGGTGCGATCGCCCCGTTCTCGTTCTCGGCGCTCCAGTTCCACCAGCAGGCAAGGTACGCCCACGAAAAACACAGCGTTGCTGAATGACGATATGATTCCGAGGATCTCTAGATAAGTTTTCTGGTGTCTCAGCGATCGCTTCACAGCACGATTCAGCAACGCCCCGATTTTGCGTTCAAAGCGTGAGACATTGATGAGTACAAGGGGTCAGCTTAACAGGGGTAGCGTTTGTGACACAGCGTTAAATACGAGGAGGTGTATTTCAAAGACTACTCAACGGCTACCCATGCGATCGAGAATTTAGTTGAAGTTTAATGAATTGCACCTCCAGCCTCACTACTTCGGTAGAGGTTGCAGGCGCGATCGCCATACTCAAATGAAAGCATACAGAATTTACGGTGAGGAACATGGCGATCGTATTGGGTGTTTTGGCCGCGCTAGCAATCATCTCCGCAGTCGGGTCGGCCTCAAAAGTTGCAAGGCAGCGTTCTGGTCAGTCTGTGAACAACTCCGCAGCCGAGGTGGTTCAGAAGTCGATCGAGGTGCAGAAAGCGATCGAAACGCCCGCCCTTCCTTTGGCTGAATTGTCTGAGCCGCAATCGATCGAATCGTCTGCCGAAACCCGATCGATCGAATCACCAGAACCGCAGTCGATCGAGCCGCAACCCACTCAATCTGAACCTGTTGCTGAGTCCGGTTCGGTGGCAAAAGAACTGGTGGATTCGATTTTGGAACGAATGCCGGACGTGCCGATGTCGGCTTCGCTGCTGGTCAGTGAAGTCGTGAATCCCGAAAGCAATGATTTGGGGGTGCAGCTCGATCGCCCGAATTATCCGATCGATCCGCGAGAAACGCTGCCGACGCATCACGGAAACAATTTGATTGATGAAATTTCCCAACTTGATCAGGGCGATCGGATCAGGCAGCTTGCCTGGTAGTGGAAGATCCCGACAGTTCGATGCGGGCTTCTGCTGCTTATGTTTTGGGCGACTTGGCAACACGGACGCAGGGAACCGATCGCCAGGAAATCATGGCGATTTTGATGCGGCTGAGTCAAGATGTTGACCCGCAGGTGCGTGTCCAAGCTGCGAACGCGCTGGGCGGCTTGGGCAGTCCGGCGATGGGCGAGTAAAGCAAGTTGCCTTCTAAGCCGGAAGACAGCATGGGCTGTCGGATGCGATCGCTTTTGCCCTCATTCCCTAACCCCTTCTTCCCCAGAGAGAAGCGCTAGAATTCGCAGCCTGCCGCGATCGCTCCAGAAAAATAAATGACGATCAGCTTGCAACATTGACATAAAAATCAGCATCGCGGTCAGCCATCGACAAACCTCAAGTCACCCGCCTTAACAGGGGTAGTGTCTGCCACCTGGGGCGAACGGTCTTCCTCTCTTCTCAAGATGCAAGGGAGAGGGAGAGGGGCTACCCCTGATTCATGCGAGAAGTCTACTGAGTGAGAAATTCGATCGACGAGCTACGCGAAATAGCTGCTCGTGTTCAGCACACCTGCGCTGGCATCGCCGTTTCTCATACGAATGCCTGTGACATCGGCTACTAAGTCGCGATCGACGCTGAAACCTTTCGTGCCGTTGTTGACCGAAAGATAGGTCTTGTTCTGCCAGGTGAAGAAGACGGCTTCGTTGGCGTTCAGCGCTTGAGCGCCTCCTGCCCGCTGGTTTTTGTCACGATAGGCAGCGCGGGCGGCAGCGGTCAGCGAACTGCCTTGCACTCGTCCGGCGTTAAACAAACCACTGGGCTGCTCGCGGGTCATCGATTGTCGTCGTAGTCAAGCTGGAAGCGATCGCCCTGAGAAAGCGGAAATCCGTAATTCGATCGAGGTTGGCAAGGCGCGATCCGGCCAAAGCTTGGCTCATCGACGCGCCGCTGTAGACAAACCGATCGGCTCCGACGCTGCCCGTCAGTCGATCGGCATCACCGTGCCCGATCAGCACATCGTCGCCGCCATTGCCGATCAGTCGATCGCGACCCTCTGCGCCTTCCAGTCTGTTGTTGGCGTCTGTGCCCGTCAGCGTCAGATTGGCCGGAGTCGAGCCACCGCCTGACGTACCACCGCCTGATGTGCCGCCGCCTGACGTGCCGCCGCCTGACGTGCTGGTGCGAAATTCGATCGCGCCGATGTCCGGTCTAGCGTCGCGAGTTTGGCCGAAAGCGTCAACGGTGGGTGCGCCGCTGACGCCTGTATCGATCGCCGGACTGCCTGCCAACAGTGCATGGGTTAGAAGACCGCTGCCGTTGTTTTGCAACGCGCCCAGCCTTGGATCGATGATGCGAATGTTTGCAGTTGCCGTACTGTCGTTGAAGCGGTTGAACTGATTGCTGAGGAAACCGGGAAACTGAATGTTGCCGCCGCCGTTGATCAGTTCGCGGCTGGTCTGCTGGCGAATTTTCCAGTCGTTGCCGCCGTTGTCGGCGCTGTTGTTGGCAAAAATCGTGTTTTTGGCGCTGACGCTGGCTCCGTCGCTGGCCGCCACGCCGCCGCCCACCCATCCGGCGCGGTTGTTGGCGATCGTCGTGTTCAAATCGTGGTTTGCCCGTAGAGCGCCATGCCGCCGCCAACGCTGCTGAAATCCTGACTCGTCGTGCGGTTGCCGGAAAAGGTGCTGTTGGTGATTGTTGTTGGGGCGTTCATCATCCACAGGCCGCCGCCTTGCAGCGTCGCTGTGTTGTTGGCGAACGAGGAGCGATCGATCGTTAAGCCGCGATTGACTTCGTTGCTCATCACCACCAAGCCGCCGCCGTTGCCTTGGTTGACGCCTTCGAGCGGCTGAACCGTATTGCCCGTGAACTGGCTGCGCGAAATGTCTACGCGGTCTTGCCGTCCGGTGAACAAATAGGCTGCGCCGCCTTCACGCTTGCCTTTGTTGCCCTGAAAGGTGCTTCCGGTAATTTGAATGCTGCCGGATGCTTCGTTCACCGAACTAGCGCAATCGGCATACACCGCGCCGCCATAGCCGCGCAGAAAATCGTTCGGCTGGCCGCTGGCAAATCGCGCTGCCAAAGTGCTGTTGTTGATGAAGCGCGAGTTTTCGATCGTCAGCTTGCCGTTCAAACTGTTGATCGCGCCGCCGTTGATGCCTTCGTTGTTGGTGAAGTCGCTGTTGCGAACGGTCAGGCTGCGCGGCCCCCAAAAGGCGATCGCCCCTGCGCCGCGCTCATCATTCCGGCTGTGGCTTTGTTGGCATTGAAGCGGCTGTTCGTCACGGTGACAGTTCCTTCAAAGGCGCTGAAAATTGCACCGCCGCCCTTATCTGCAACGTTGTTGTTGAACGTGACGTTCTCGATGTTGAGGACGCCCTGATGCGTCGTGCTAATTGCGCCGCCGCGATCGGTCGTTTTGCCGTTTGCCAGCGTCAAATTGCGGACGTTGAGCGTGGTCGGCTGAACTGAGGTGGAGTTGAGCAGGAAAATTCGCGAACTGTTGTTGCCGCTGATCGTCAATCCCGCTGCGCCGCTGCCGTCGATCGTCAAATTCTTCGCGACCGGAATGCTAATTTCGCCGGACGTGAGCGTGATGGTTCGTCCCTGCAAGCTGCTGGCAAACCGAATCACGTCGCCCGATCGCGCCTGAGCGATCGCGGCTCTGAGCGACCCCGCGCCGCTGTCGTTGGTGTTGGAAACGGTGATATCCGCAAGGACACCTTGGAAACTGTCTGTCTGCAATGCGGTTTGTGCGGTCACGGTTCCAATTTGCGCTTCTAGGTTCCAATCAGCATTGGGCGCGTTTCCGGTTAGGTTTGTGGAAGCAGCGACATCCGCCCCGGTTAGCTGACTGAGGCGATCGACAAACTCCGTGCCATCGGCGGCCACATCGCAGCCAAACAGCAGCAGATCTCCGGTTTCGCTGAAGGCCGATCGCCACTGCTGAACCTGGCTGGCGTAGGTTTCCAGGGTTTCTGTATTCAGTTGTGTGGTTCCCAAGCGCAAACTTCCTGATGCGCCGTGCGAAAAGATTTGGACGCTTTCGACGTTGCTGCGGCCTTGCAGTGCTGAGGTGATCTGAGCAATGCCGTCTTGAGCGGAGTCGAGCAGGATGACTTCAACTCCGGGCTTGGCTCCCAGCATCAGGTGGCTGTCGGTTAGGGCAGCATCAACGAATGCGATCGAGTGGATCGCAGCAGCAGAAGTAGTGGTCATTCAAATTCCTCTAGGACTTTGTGCGGGTTCAAATGTCAGCGGCACAAATTCAGGCGGCGATCGGCTGTGTTCACGTCTAGCCGAATCTTTTCCGCTGATTTGCGCTTGCGACAGCGACTAGGGGCAAAAAGTCACGAAATGGACAAAAGAGTGAAACGAGCGATTGGTAGCGCGAGAACCCTGCTCAAAAGCGATACCCTTCGGGGGGAAAGGAACGAACAAACCTGGTAGTGCAAACCTGTTGCAGCGCTGTGATCTTCCTGGCAGGAGCGCAACGGCACTTTCACGAACCGCTTAGACCTCAAGCCGCGCCAACCACAACGAATTGCCTGATTGCCAGTGCCTGACTCAGATGGCGACTGCAATCACAGTCGTCCAGTTTAAGTCATTCGTATCGTGGCATGACAGCCCGCTACGAGTGAGTTAAAGTTAGCCAGTTTGAGAATCGTCCATCCGGCTTAAGGATTCCCAAAATCAATCCAGAAAGCTCAGCGACGATCGGGCAGGCGGGTGGAGTGATGATTCTACATCTTTCATGTCATAAACCTTTTACCAAGCCGCTGCGGAGTGTCAGGCAAAAATCCTTAATGATTAGATTTACTTTTAACTTTCTTACAAGCTAAGAACAAATATTAATATTAAAACCGCAGGGAATAGGTATTGATGCTCAGGAAGTATTTCGTAGTCATCGATACCTTACAAGAAGGTAAGTTTTCACTCGAACGTCAGATGAATTCAGCACCCGATCGCATTCCGGATAGCGTCAGCTACGAGACGCTGTTCTATTACTGGCTCAACCGCGCCTTTACCGATTTTGAGGCTGAGCGGCAAAGAAAACAAAACGATTCGCAGCAAAAAGACTAAGCCTGATTAACCCAGTAAGCCTGATAACCCGGAATGAAATAGCAGGCTCGATCGAGGTCAAGCCTGCTATTTTGCCGTGTTGGGATCGGTGAGCTTTTGGAACTGGTTGGCTCCGGGTTGCGCTTGCGGTTCGCGTGTGTACCACCAAGCCCAAGCGATTAGAACCGCTTGAAACGGCAGTCTTGCCCAGTAGAGTGCGGGAATATGCGGAATGCCTTCGATCGCAATTGCGTTCACCGCCATGTTGATGTTGGCCGGAAAAACCGCGATGAACAGCGCAATCAGTCCCCAAGCCGCAGCCTGACTCACCCAGGGAATCAGCAGGCCAAGCCCGCCCAAAATTTCAAAAAATCCGCTCAGGTAAACCAGTCCCAGTGGGTGCGGCAGCATTCCCGGAACGATTCGCACATAGGGAATTGGTGTGAGAAAATGCGTGGTTCCGACGATCACCAGCGCGATCGCCAAGCTAACTCGCAGCAGTTCTTTGATCCGGAGTTCTTTCAGTCGAGGAGAATTCATAGCGGCTATTGCACGGGGTAGGATGCGTAGTAATCCGAATTGACAAACACTTTGAGGCGGCTGATTTCCGGCAGGAGGTGATGCCGCAAATTCCAGATCCGCGTGGCGTTGCGGTAGTCGCGACAGACGACGATAAGCTGTTTGGACTCATCAAATCGCACGGTTAAATTTTCCGGATCCGGCAAACGCGACAGCCACATGAAAGTGCGCTCTAGTCTGTCCATAATTTCGTCAATCTTTGCGTGTTATGTTTCAATTTTGACTGGTGCGATCGACTGCCCTCACCATCCGCAGGTGAGAGATGAAACTGCGATCGCGCTTTTCTTTGTGCATCATCTGGAACAGTCGCACCGGAAGAATCGAAAGCTGAAAGCCTAGCGAATCCTCCAGCGACTACCCATCAGATTCCAGAATTTCTTCCAGAATCTCTACAGTTCCCGCTGCACCGTCAATCCGAACGCGCTGGCCGTCTTGCAGCCGTCGGGTTGCATCTTGAATGTCCATGACGGCAGGAATTTGATATTCGCGAGCCACGATCGCCCCGTGCGACAGTCGCCCCCCGACTTCTGCAATCAA
>JAAUTJ010000108.1 GCA_012031475.1 Leptolyngbyaceae cyanobacterium SM1_3_5
GTTACAGTCGGTTTCCGCTTATTGTCTCCTATTCACTGAAATTTAAGAGAGATCGATCCCAGACGAATTTCGGGTCGATCGCTCTGTAGAATCTGAGGTGGCGGTGGAAATTAGGCGTCTTGGTAGGCTTCCATCGGCAGGCAGGAGCAGACCAAGTTGCGATCGCCATACGCATTGTCAATCCGACTGACGGCAGGCCAAAACTTATGCTCGCGAGTGTGGCGGGTCGGATGGGCGGCGATCGATCGCGAATATGGCCGATCCCACTCGTCGCGCATCAGGTCGGCGGCGGTGTGGGGCGCGTTTTTCAGCAGGTTGTTTTGGCGATCGACTTCTCCCGCTTCGATCTGACGAATTTCTTCGCGAATGGCGATCATCGCCTCACAGAATCGATCGAGTTCCTGTTGCGATTCGCTTTCGGTCGGCTCCACCATCACCGTTCCGGCTACAGGCCAAGAGACAGTCGGCGGATGGAAGCCATAGTCAATCAGGCGTTTGGCGATGTCGTCTACCTCAATGCCTGCGGTTTTTTTGAACTGGCGCAGGTCGAGGATGCACTCGTGGGCAACCAGTCCGTCCTGACCTTTGTAGAGAACGGCGTAATGACCTTCGAGCCGTTTGGCGATGTAGTTAGCGTTGAGAATGGCGACCTGTGTGGCTCTGGTCAAGCCCGTATCGCCCATCATCGCAATGTACATCCACGAGATCGGTAGGATGCTGGCACTGCCCCAAGGCGCGGCGGCAACGGCTCCGACTCGATTCGGACTGGGATGATCCCGGTGCATTTCGACGACGCTGTGATTCGGGAGAAAGGGAACCAGGTGCGACATGACGCCGATCGGTCCCATTCCCGGCCCGCCGCCGCCGTGCGGAATGCAAAAGGTTTTGTGCAAGTTCAGGTGGCAAACATCCGCGCCAAAATCACCCGGACGGCAAAGGCCAACCTGCGCGTTGAGGTTCGCGCCGTCCATGTAGACCTGTCCGCCGAACTCGTGGACGATCGCGCAGATCTCCCGAATCGCCGCTTCAAACACGCCATGCGTCGAGGGATACGTCACCATCAGCGCGGCAAGGTCGGCCTGATGTTTTTCGGCTTTGTCGCGCAAATCGGCTACGTTGATATTGCCTTCGCTGTCGCAGGCGATCGCAACAACTTTCATTCCGGCCATGACTGCGCTGGCGGGATTCGTGCCGTGTGCCGATTCGGGGATCAGGCAGATGTTGCGATGACTTTCGCCGCGACTGTCGTGATAGCGCCGGATTACCAACAGTCCGGTATATTCGCCTTGCGATCCGGCGTTCGGCTGAAGCGAAATTCCCGAAAATCCGGTGATTTCCGCCAGCATTTGCTCTAGCTGCTCGAAGAGGACTTGATAGCCCTGAGCCTGTTCGATCGGCGCGAACGGATGCAGCTTGGCAAATTCCGGCCAGCTAATCGGCAGCATTTCTGCCGTCGCGTTCAGCTTCATCGTGCAGGAACCGAGCGGAATCATCGCCGTTGTCAAGGAAAGATCTTTGGCCTGCAAGCGGTGAATGTAGCGCAGCAGTTCGGTTTCCGATCGATACGCGCTGAAAACCGGATGCGTTAAGTAAGGCGTCGATCGCAGCAGATCCGCAGGCAAACTCGAATCAGTGGTCAGCGTATCGGGAATGAAGTGCAAGGGCAAATCTCCCGCAAAAATCTGGAACAGATAGAGCAAATCATCGGCGGTCGTGGTTTCGTCCAGCGAGACGCCGATCGAATTTTCGTCAATCACGCGCAAATTGATGTGGTGAGCGATCGCTCTCCGCAGCAGTTCCTCAATCTCGCCACTGGGCACGTGAACTTTCAGCGTGTCAAAAAACGGCGCATCGCTGATCGTGTAGCCCAATTCGCTCAAGCCTGTGGCGAGCTTGGCGGTCATCTGGTAGACGCGATCGGCAATCCGCCGCAGCCCGTCCGCCCCGTGATAAACCGCATACATTCCCGCCATCACTGCCAGCAAAACCTGAGCCGTACAGATGTTGCTCGTCGCCTTGTCGCGGCGGATATGCTGCTCGCGAGTTTGCAGGGCAAGCCGCAGGGCGGGATGTCCGTCTCGGTCTTTGGAAACGCCGACAATCCGACCGGGAATTTGCCGCTTGTACTGCTCTTTGGTCGCGAAATAGGCGGCATGGGGGCCACCGTAGCCCAAGGGAATCCCGAAGCGCTGCGTACTGCCAACGGCAATGTCGGCTCCGAATTCTCCGGGCGGCTTCAGCAGAGTCAGGCTGAGCAAATCGGCGGCGACTGTGACGAGTGCGCCTGCGGCATGAGCGCGATCGACAAATTCCTGATAGTCATAAATTGCGCCATCACTGGCCGGATATTGCAGCAGTGCGCCGAAAATCGAGCGATCGATCTCGTCGCGATGATCCCCGATCACGACTTCCAAACCCAGCGGCAGAGCGCGAGTTTGGATCACCTCGATCGTCTGCGGATGGCAATCTTTCGACACCCAAAACGCTTTCGCTTTGCCCTTGTGCAGCCCGTAGCTCATCGCCATTGCTTCTGCCGCCGCCGTTGCTTCATCCAGCAGCGAGGCGTTGGCGATCTCCAGTCCGGTCAGGTCGATCGCCATCGTCTGAAAATTCAGCAGCGCTTCGAGCCGACCCTGCGAAATTTCCGGCTGATAGGGCGTGTACTGGGTGTACCAGCCTGGATTTTCCAGAATGTTGCGCGCAATGACGGGCGGCGTGATGCAGTCCGAGTAGCCCATGCCGATGAACGATCGAAACACATGGTTCTGGTCTGCGATCGCCTTCAGTTCCTCTAGCGCCTCGGTTTCGCTGCGGGGACTGCCCAAGGTCAAAGGCCGCTTCATCCGAATTTCGGTCGGCACGGCGCGATCGATCAAGGCTGCCAAGCTGTCGTAGCCCAAAACCGCCAGCATTTCCTCGATCTCTTGCGGACGCGGCCCTATGTGACGCTCCGCGAAATCGTGACGCTCAGCAAAATCGTCGGGCGCAGGATGGGCGGAGAGCAGCGGGGCGATCGAGGCAGATTGCAGGGTCGGAAGCTTGGGAGTCATATGCGACTGAATCAGGGTGCTTTTCTGACCATTTTGCAACAATTAGCAATAAATCGCTTGGTCGATCGGCTTTCGTCGAATTTAGAGGGGCGATCGTGGTGTCCCGAAACGGTGTTGAGCCTCGACCCTACAGCACCGCTTTTGAGAGCCAGTAGATAAGGCCAGCAAAAACTGCAATTAAAGCAGGCGCAACCAGCATTGGCACTACAGCCATGATTGAAGTGGCAGAGGCGATCGCGTAGACGAGGGCGGCGTAAGGGGTGAAGAGAAGAAGGGAGGCGATCGCGACTTTCAACGGAGTCCACTTGATGAACTTTGTGTAGTCTTTGTTCTGAAGTTGACTACGACCATGATGACGTGGAAACACGATAATGCCTCTTGAATCTAGAGCCTGCCTGAAGGAGCAGCCCAACAACTTAATCAACTCTTGATTAAAGCAAGGTGTAATATAACTTTTTTATTTTTGAATTGAGCATCTACCAAGCTTTATAACTTCAATAATTTTGTAAGCAAGAAATTCAGGGCGTCAATAGTATCTTAGAAGTGGTTTTCTTTGGCTTACAATCTCCCAACCAGAAGAGTTAAAAATGTTATACTTCGCTTAAAAATCAGCTTTTAGTTCACGAATTATTCCCGCCAAAGAACGCTTTGAAGTCTGGTTTATATGACTTTCTAAGTTTATGAAAGAAAGTTTTTTTGAAATAGCTGCTCGGCTCTACATCTTCCACTCCAAAGCGATTAAAGATCTCAGAGAGCAGGCCAATGAACTTTGATCTATATTCTTCTGATTGTTCCAGATGCATTCGACGAATTTTCTGCGGATCACGAGGACTACGCATAAACTCTTCTACTGCCGCAGCAACTTTATCTGCGGCTGGCTCACAAATAATTGAGTTGTATTCGTTGTACCAAACGTCGCGTCCTCCTCGGGACAATGTAGAAACAACAGGTATTCCGCACAAAAGATATTCGCTTGATGCAAAACAAGTTCCTTCTTCCTCAGACAAAATTAAGCCACAATGGGCTTGATTAATTTTCTCACACACTTCTTCGGGAGACAGCGGTCGATCATTCAAGTAATCATATTTTGGAATGTCTGAAATGGCGTTCCCGTGATTAATGCCTGCTACAAGGGCAAGACTAGATACCTTGGAAGCAAGCAGATGTCTTTTAAAGGCACTCCTACGAGCCACGTAAATTGCACCATATACTTTCTCAATAACTAAAGGGCGCATCACTAAGTTTTCATCAAGCCAGGCATTGTGATTGATAACTTCGCCCTGAAAGCCCTTCACAGCAAAATTATCCATCTCTAGCTGAGAGTTGTACATAAAGAAGAATTGCGTCTTATCTAAGCTAAGTATGGAAAAAATAGTGTCTGCCTCATTTGCATAGGCAGGGCTATGATACCAGCCACAGTAAACAATAAAAAAATCAGTTTTGCGGAAATGCTCATGCCACTCTAGCATCCAGTTCCAATTATGTTGAATATTTTCAATAATGAAAATTCTACACTTTGGGCTGTCGTAATAAAGCCTAAACGGGAATGCAGGATTAGGCCATGTGTAGGATGGCTTGAAGTTTTTATAGTCTCTCTGTTTTATTATTTCCATTGTGCCTTTCCTAATTTTGACCGAAATAGGATTTCACGACATCAATACTCGCTTTAGTCATCATTTTGTGGAAAAAACCCTCTCTAAAGTAAGCTACTGAATCAACATCGTTTACGTCAAAACGCTTAAAGATATCAGCCAAGAGTTTGATAAATTTCAACCTGTGTCTTTCTGCTTGCTCAGTATGCATCTGGTGAACTTTTTGAGGGTCACGAGGATTGCGTACAAATTCTTCCACTGCGGCAGCAACTCCTTCTACTGTTGGCTGACAAATTACTGAGTTGTAATCGTTATACCAGACATCACGACCACCTCTTGACAGAGTGGACACAACAGGTATTCCACATAGAAGATACTCACTTGACGCAAAACAAGCTCCTTCTTCCTCAGATAAGATTAAGCCGCAGTGAGCTTGGTTAATCTTTTCACATAGTTCCTCTGGAGAGAGCAACCTGTTATTTAGATAACTGTGCGATGGAATATCTGAAAAATTCTTGTTAAGACTTTCTCTAGTTACAAGGGCTAAATGTGACACTTGTGAGGCAAGTAAAGGACGCTTCAACTTCTTGTCAAACTCTACATATACAGCATGATACAGTTTGTCAACGTTTAGAAGTTTTGTTACTGATTTTTCGTCAATCCAAGCATTACAGTTAATAACCTCTCCCTGAAAACCTTTTTCTCTAAAGTTTTGCATCTCAAGCGGAGAGTTATATAGAAAAAAGAACTGCGACTTATCTAAGTTGAGTATAGAAAAAATAGTATCTGCCTCATTTGCAAAGCTCGAACTCTGATACCAGTTGGATGTGACAAAGAAGAAATCTGTCTTACGGAAGCGTTCATGGCACTCAGCCATCCAATTCCAGTTGTGTTGAACATTCTCTATAATAAAAATCCTACACTTCGGGCTATCGTAATAAAGCCTGAATGGAAATGTTGGATTAGGCCAAACATAAGACGGCTTGAAGTCTTCTTTTTTTAGATTTTTTGACTGTCTTTTATAATAAGTGGAATTTGCTTTAAACTTAGAGACTGTTGAATCATTGACTGTTATGGAAATTGCCGGAATGTCGCCAGCCACATATTTTGTGAACAATTTCACAACGTCATGTATGAAGCATTCTGTTCCATACACTTTCCAAAGTTGTTTCAGTGCATCGCGCTTTCTTTCAAGAAGCTCTTTATTCTGCTGCATTTTGGCTAAGCGATCGGGTAATGCCTTGATGTCGTCCAGTGTCTCAGGACACGCTACTATTGCCTCATACCAAAGGGCTAAATCACCAGGAGGTAAGTAAGTATCAGCTAAAACAACTGGAATTGCTCCAAGCCCAATCGCTTCCCATAAACGAATCGAATTAGGTCCCGATCCTGATGGACAAAGCGCAAACATACTCTGCTTCATTAGCTGCTTAAACTTCTCTGAAGCATCTTTATCAACAAGATTATCAGTCTCTTTAATTGATTTCCAAATTTGATGTTCGTATACTACTTTCTGGTAATACCATTGATTGCTTGCTACTATGCAACCTCGGCTATCATTCGACAAATGATCAATGATTTTGTTTCTTATATCTGTCAAGTAATTTTCTGGGGCATGGCTTCCATTGAAGGAGTACAAATATACTCTCTCAGCTTCGGTTTCATTGTCATCGATCGCCTGCACAGGGTACAGCGGAAAGGGATGCAGTAAAGTATTTGGATATGATGGTAAAACCTTTTGATCCTTAACTGTATGTGACCAAAAAATATCAGTAACTCCTACCTCATTAAAAATTTCTTCAAACTCTAACAAACGCACATGTTGACAAACAGTTATTATTCTTGTGTATTTCTTTAACTCGCCTTTAAAGCTCCCCAGCTTTTCCATCAATGCATCTGCTTCATTCTTATCGACACCATGAAGTAATTTATCAATTAATGTTGCCCAGGGAAAGCCGAAGTAGACAACGTTTGTAGTATCGTGCTGCTGAGGTAAAAGTTTTTTTGCCATGTCATAAGCGTGTTTTTCCGTTATGGCAGGATACTGCCAATCTGAGTCATGTGCAACGACGCTCAGCGCATCTCCATTGGCAGGTTTTCCTTTTGCCCTTAACTCTTCTTTTGAGCTTTCCTGCTCCTTTCTCCATTTAACCAGTGTGTCATTTGTCCGAACACCTACCACGCTATCTGAGTCTAAAGTCCACACGTCGATAAGCAGCTTGGATGGCTCGTCAATTTCCTTACTAGGGTAAACCCATGCAGTGGCACCCAAAATAGTAGTATCTCCTTTCTTGTCATAATTTCTCAGTTGAGTCTCATGAACATGAATTGTCCTTATGTGGTAACACGGGTTATATATTTTGGAGCCATGAATAGAGAATAGGTAAGCTATTTTATTGTCACAGCGTGGCGTTCCTAAAGGAATTATTAAAGATTGCTTGAAGGACTCAGAAAATTCATATTTTCCGGAGATTGCCCAAACATCTTGTGACCAGTGAGGATTACTATGTAGCGTCTGTTTCGACCCCTCTTTCTCATATCGACTCAATGACACAAATCCTGTAGGGTCAGCAGAAAACAACTCTCTCAACCGTGAAACTGATTCATCAAAATAAATATCAGTATTCGCAAGAACTGATATTTCCTCACGGCAATATTTCTTGGTTAACTCTACCCAATCCAGATAGGTAGGACGAGAAGGTGTATTAATGATCTCGACTTTTTGACCTCTTATTTCCGGTTCATGACCATCATCTATTAACAAATAGATTTTTTCAATCTCACAACACTCTATGTTCTTCCTTAGACAAGAAATATACTCATCCTGTCTCTCTGCAAATTTAGCCTTGTAGTAAGGCATGAACACAACAATTTTTGCTTTTGAGTTTAATAAGGTAGGCTGTGCATGAAATTGAAGCGATTGTTGAGCTTCTGCTTGGTCTTCATCAATCACAGTCGTGACTTTGACATACTGTTGCTGTAACATCACAAGCTGCTCAGATAATTCTGTATTTTGGGGATGGACTTTTAACCCATGCTTATAAGCTTCAATCGCCTCGTCCCACTGCTCTAACTTGGCGAGTACCTCACCTAAATTGTGGTGTGACCAGTGAAAATTAGAATTTAACTCAATTGCTTTTCGATAAGCTTCAATCGCTGCGTCCCAGTTTTCCCTATGCCTGAGAGCATCACCTAGATTGTGATAAGACCAGGAATAGTTGGAATTAAGTTTAATTGTCCGCTGATAAGCTTCTACTGCCTCATCCCAGCACTTTTGCTCTAAAAAAATGTCACCTAAATTGTGATAGCTCAACCACGCTTCCGGCTGAAGCTCGATCGCCCTTTCATAAGCCTCGATCGCCCTTTCCAATTGCCCCGTTTTCTGCAACGCCGTTCCCAGCCCAAAACGAGCATCCGCCAAAGCTGCATCCTGCTCGATCGCCCGTTCGTAACACGCGATCGCCTGCTGCCACTGTTCCTGCTGAAGGAAGTGATTACCGAGCTTGCAGTTTTCCTCCGCCGTTGCCCAGCTTGGCTGCAAGCAAAGCGCCTGAAAATAGGTCATCATCATCGCGTCCGAGTTGCCAAGCTGCTTGTGTGCCAGCGAGAGATTCCAGAAAGCCGTTGCCAGCGTAGGATCGATCGCGATCGCCGCTTCATAGCAGCGCACAGCCGCCTCGACCTGTTCCCGCTTCAGCAAGCGATCGCCCAGCATTTGATGATCGATCGCCTCAAACTGATCTGGCTGATCGAGAACCGCTTGCAGTGCGTTGGACTGTTCAATTTGCGTCCACAGTTGCTCAAGATTCGGCTGGAGCGTGGTGGCGAGTTCGGGCTTGAGGGCGATCGATCGTCGAAACGACTGCAAAGCGGTTGACCACTGCTGCTGATGAGCCGCCAGCGTTCCCAAGTTGGCGTAAATTTCCGCGCTGTCCGGCTGCAACGTCAACGCTTGCTGATAGGCGATTTTTGCCGCCTGCCACTGCTGCTGATGCAGTCGGGCATCACCGAGCAGCTTGTAGGCCGTTGCGCTGGGCTGAAGCTGGATGGCGCGTTGGGCATGAGCGACCGCCTGCGGCCAGTGGTTGGCCTCAAAGCTGGCCTGTGCCGATCGCAAGGCCATGTCTGCCGCTGTGACGGGCGTGATTTTTTTGAACTGGGGGAGTGGCGAAGAGTGCTGCACGGGAGGATCGGGTGTCGGTGTAAGGCAGAGGGCAGGAGGCAGAGGGCAGGAGGCTAGAGGACGGTATAGGCGCGATCGAGCTTTGGGGCGATTGGCGTTGGTTCGGGCGATCGTTTGGTGGGATCGGTGACGGCTTGGCGATAGCACTGGGCGGCTTGCTCGAAGCGTCCGAGTTTGATGAAGACTTCGGCCAAGGCGATGCGGTGTTGGGGCTGGGTGGGTTGCAGCTTGATGGCGGACTGATAGCAGGTGGCGGCTTCGTCCCACTGGGCGATCGCAACGTACCCTTTCGCCAGTCCGATTTGGAATTCGGCGGATTGGGGGTCGCGATCGATCGCCTGACGGTAGGCATCGATCGCCGCTTGCCACTGCCGACTGGCCGCGAGTTTTTGCGCCATTTTGCCGTAGGACTGGGCGACGAGTGCCCGCTGACAGCGCTCTAGCTGCACCAAGGTGGCCTGCAACTGTTCGGGGTCGGGCATCAGGTCGCAGATTTGCTGATAGCAGGCGATCGCGTCCGACCAGCGGTTGAGCTTGGTGAATGCCTGACCCAGCGCGGCATAGAGGCGAGCATTGTTTGGCTGTCGATCGATCGCCTGCTGATGAAGGCGGATGGCTTCTGTCCACTGCTGCTGTTTGCCCATTGCGATCGCCAGATTGTAGTAGCCGTTGGGCGACTGCGGCGCGATCGTGATGGCCTGTTGATAGCAGTCGATCGCCTGATCGAGCTTGTTTTGCTGAATCAGTTGGTTGCCAAGCTGCAAAAATTCTTTCGCCGTTGCCCAACTCGGTTCCAGCCGATAGGCGCGATAAAAAGCAGTCGGCAGCTTGTTCCGAATCACCTAACTGTTTCCACACTTCGGCCAGTTGCAGGTGCGCTCCGGCAAATTTTGGATCAAGTTCGATCGCCTGTTCCAAAAAAGTTGCGGCCTCGGTCAGGCGATTTTGCTCCACGTAAACGCTGCCCAGCCGCGCATAGGTTTCGGCCAAGTCCGCTTCGATCGCCAGCGATTGACCGTAGTAGCGTTCGGCGGCCTCAAATTGCTTTTCGGCCTGCAAAGCGCGTCCCATCAGCCGATAGGTCAGCGCGGTTTGCGGCGTCAGCAGCTTGGCAGCTTGTTCGCAGGCGGCGATCGTCTCTTGCCACTGCTGGCGATCGCACAGAGTTTTGGCCTGCTGCAAGTAAAATGCTGCCTGCTCAAACCAGGGCAACTGCTCGATCGCAGGCGCAACTGTCGGCTCTGGCTCAGGTGGGGCAGGAGGAGCGGGCACGAGGATCGCAGGCGGCGGCAGCAGATCGATCGCAGTTTGGTAGTGGCTGGCGGCGGCATCGAGGTCGCCTTGCTGGGTCAAGGCTTCGGCCAAGCCTTGATGCGCGTCTACGAGGTGCGAATCGAACTGAAGGGCGCGGCGATAGTGGCGATCGCCAGTTCCACCTCGCCTTGCAGCAAATAAGCTGTCGGCCTGATTGATGCAGTTTCGTTTGGCTTGGGCTTGCAGTTCCGTCGGATCGCCAGTCAGTTTTGCTGA
>JAAUTJ010000109.1 GCA_012031475.1 Leptolyngbyaceae cyanobacterium SM1_3_5
AGCAGCGCTCAATGGTGCGTTCGTTGCTACAACGGGTGATATAGTTGGAGCGTCAGTCACCAATGCTACAGTTGGACTCTGAGTCGTTGTGACGCTGGGTATATTGGTGGGCTGTACTGTTGGTGTAATGGTCAATGTATCGCATGACGCCGGGGGACTGTCGGACAAATCACATATAGTACGTTGTATCCAATTGTCAAAGGCACTGACTCGGGTATAAACCGCTGGTACACCCGGCTGTCCACAACCGTCACCAAACGAAACAATTCCTACCTGAACGGTAGAACTGGAAAGCAATGGTCCACCAGAATCTCCTTGACACGCATCGCGACCACCAGTCTCCGTTCCGGCACAAAGCATGATACTTTCCGTAAGATCACCAAATAAGGAGTCGCATTGTTCAAATGGAACAATGTCAACATCCACTTTCAACAATTCTTGAGAATTCGATCCATTTTCTTCTGTATAGCCGAATCCAATGGTCGTCACCGAATCGCCATCTAAAGCGTCACCTGTCCCCTTGTGGACAAAACGCGAGCGCTGACGCCAAACACGCGCAGCAAGCCTTCCGAATCCGCATGGTCATAATCGCCCACGCCTTCCATTGAGGCATTTTCTTCGGAATAGAGCGAGTGCGGGGCATCGTCTGCGCCCACAAAGAACAAGTTGCCTTTGTAGAGCGACAGCGAGATCGTTCCGGTCGCGAGGGTGGCCGTCCGATCGATCGCCGCCAGCATCATCTGCGTCGCCAAGTCAAACCAGTAGCCCTGATAGATTTGTTTTGCCACCAGTAAAGACAACTGCTCATAAAATTCGCGGGCGCGGCGATCGAGAATCAGTTGGAGCAAATAGGCGTAAGCCGTGCCGAGAATTTCCACACCCGGACTTTCGTAAACTCCCCGCGACTTGATGCCGACAAAGCGATTTTCAACCAGATGGGTGCCGATGCCGATGCCGTGTTTGCCGCCGATCGCATTCGATCGCAAAAACGCCTCGACCAAGTTTACTGACTCACCGTTGATCGCGACTGGAGATCCGTTCTCAAAGCGAATCGTGATCGGTTCGGCTTCGTCCGGCGCGTCTTGCGGATAGCAGCCCATGATTGGTTTGACGAACTGAGCAGGCGTGGTCAGCGATTCGAGCAGGCCAGATTTCGTGCGTCAGACCAAGCAGGTTGGAGTCGGTGGAATAGGGCTTATCTTTGGTGGCGGAAACCGCAAGGCCGTTTTCCTGACAGAAATCGATCATTTCGCTGCGTCCAGGGAAGCGATCGAGAAATAGCTGATCGCGCCAAGGCGCATACACTTCAAATTCCGGGGCGAGCATGTTTGTAATCAGTTGGAAGCGCACCTGATCGTTGCCGCGTCCGGTTGCGCCGTGACTGAAGATGGTCAGGCCGCGCTTTTGCATCTCCAAAATCATCGCCTTGGTCAAGACGCAGCGAGCGATCCCCGTTGTGTTCCAGTAGCGGCCTTCATAGCAAGCCTGCGCCTGAATCACTTTCAGTCCAATTTCTGCCATCGCCTCGCGCACTGGCAGCAGCACAAATTCGCTCGCGCCCGACTTCAGCATTCGCGCTTCGATCGCCGCCGGATCATCTTCATCAGGCTGTCCCAAATCTGCCGTAAAGCAAATCACCCGAACACCCTGATCGGCCAGCCAGCGCGTAATCGTGCAGCTATCGAGTCCGCCCGATCCGGCGAATGCGATCGTTTCCCTTGCAAATCTTTTGCGTCCATGTCGCCCTCGTTCTTGAAGCCCTGCTTAGCAAGCTTTCAATTATGCAACGAATCTTCTGCAATTCCTGTTTACGGCTGCACAGAATTTTGGGTCAGGTTCAGGGTTTGCGGTTGGGGGTTGGGGGTTCGCGCTGCGATCGCCTTTAGGGTCGCATTCGGTGAATCGCTGCGGAGAAATACTTATCCACCAGGTCTTCGATGCCTTCAAAGCGCAGCAGCACGTAAGCAAGATCTTGACGGCGGACTTCTTTGATCAGCGTTTTTGTCGCTTTGGCTTGTTCATCGCCGCTGGTTTTGGTGCGGGCTTGGGCGAGGCGATCGCGATAGCTGTCGGCTTCTTGAACGGTGAGCGAAACATCGCTGGCAAAATAATTTTCCAGATAGTCCAATCCTTCATTCAAGTCTGGAGAAGCCGTCAGCGCGTCTTCCACATCTGTCCAAAAAGCGGCAGCGCGGCGCGTCTGACTGTCGGCAATGATCTCATAGGCGATGCCGATGAAGTAGGCATAGAGCGATTTGAAGTGATAGGTGCGCGACCCGATTTCCGTCCGAGCGTTGAGCAGCGTCACAAACGTTAAGCCAAACGCGATCGCCCAGCTAATCAGCTTCAGCGTAATCGGCGGGCGATCGGGCAGAAAAACGGTCAGCCAGAACACGGACGGCGGAAGGTGAACTGGACGATCGCCCACAGCCAGACGCCCGGATTTTGTATGGCTCAAAAACGGCAGAAACTTGCAGCGCTCTTCCAGTTCGCGGACGGCGACGGCTAAGTTAAACACGCCTGGAACTGAGGCAACCATGATCCAGGCAGCCAATCGCGCACGGTCGCCTCGATCGAACTGGGTAGAGGTTTCGCGGATGGCATTCATGAAGCTTTGTCCCATAGAAATCATCACGGCGACGCGCTTTCTGGTCTTTCTGCCGTGACGAAGGGATGCAAGTGAAAGTGCCCTTTTGCCGTGAGGGTGAAGTAGTCCGGCGTGTCGTAGGTGACTTGCTGCGTGGAAAGCGTCGCAGCCTGACTGAGCCTGCCCAAGCAAAAACAGCTTGCGAATCACGCTCGATCGCGTTGAGCCGATGTAGCCCGCATTCAGCAGATATTGCACCAGTGCCCGCACCTGATCGGCGGAAAGTTGCAGCACATAGCACAAGTTTTCGATCGTTAAGGGGCGACGTTCTAACGCTCGTAACAAAGCGGTGGTTTGCGTTTCGATCGCGTCCGCAACTTTGGCGAGCAACTGCATCAGGCGATCGAGCAGATTGGCAGGCTGTTCGCGCTGTCCGGCTCGCTCAATTTGCACATGGGCAGCGAGTTGAGGATCGTCTGTCGCAAGTACCTGCGCGGCAAAATCTTCTAGGATGCCATCGGCTCCGGGAACCGCCGCCAATCGCCTCAGATCGTCAAACCAGTAGTGCTGAATCGTGATCCAGGCAAGCTCATAAAGTCGCTGTAAATTGCTGTGGCGACGGACGAGCGTATCGATCGTGTCGATCGCTTCTGCCTTGCGTTGCGTCAGCGCTTCGCCAATTTGCCGCATTCCTAAAAGCAAATCGCTGGGCAGCGAGGTGTCAAGCTGCGCCAGCGCCACTAAAAAAGCTTCTAAAGTCAGCGCTTCGTTCGGTTTCATATAGAGGGGTTGAACATAATGCAGCGAGGAACATAATGCAGCGAGGAACATTCTGCGGATTTTTCGCTCGCGCTGTAACTTTCATTGTATCGAGGTCTTCAGAAATCCCAAAGCGATCGCCAGAGAGAGGCATGGCAGGCTGGTCAAGCAACCGGGGAGCAACAAGTTCTGAAAGCTCTGGGTGAAACTGCTTTGTTTTTTCGGCAGCATGACCCGCCCTGAATTAGAATTCAAAGCGAACAGCGCAAGGCACAAAACTGACTGAAAATCGCTGCTTTGAACCCATTGTGGGGTTTTTGCTTTGAGCGATGAGCTTGAGTTCTCCACGTTGCCGCTGTCCTGTTGCTGAAAAGTCACTCTCTAGGTATATTCGATCGCCCCCTCAATTTAGGTACAACTGGGTACGACCCAATCTGCTACTTCTCAGTATTTTGTCAGCAATGGCAGGTGCAGGGCTGAACGACGATCGCTCCGACAGTTTGTCATGCTGTCCACCGATCGCCAACCCTCCGCGATTACTCCTTAACAAGCAGCTATGATTCCTGGAAGGCGGCTCTGGACGGATTTGAAGCCTCAAGCATTGAGTTTGAGCGGAATGCTGCTAGTTTCCATTGCGATCGCACAGGTTGCCAATCAAAATTTGGGCTGGCTGATGTTGCAAGGTGGCTTGGTCTGGTGGCTGAGTCGAAATTGCACTGCGTATCGACAACGGGTGAAGCGGCGCGATCGATCGCCTCCGCAACGGCCCTCGATCAAACGCTGCAAGCCCTAGTAAAAGCTTGTCCGCTGGCGATCACGGTGTTTACGCTTGATGGGAGGGTGCAGCTTTGGAATCCTGCCGCTGAGCAGATTTTTGGCTGGCAAGCGGAGGAAGTGCTGGGCAGGTTTTTGCCCAGCATTCCGATCGACAAGCGCGACGAATTTCTTTCGCATCTTGCCACCGTTCGGCAAGGCGATTCGCTGGAAAATTTGCGATCGCGCCGCCTGCGAAAAAGCGGGGACTTGATCGAGGTGGAGATTTGGGCAGCCCCGATCGTGAATGCGGCAGGAACCGTAAGCTGCATGTCGATCGTGTCCGATGTGTCGGAGCGATCGCGCATTGAAGCTGAACGCCGTCAACTCATTGAGCGCGAACAGCAAGCCCAGTTCGATCGCGAACAGGTGATCGGCCAGCTTTTCAAAACGCTCGAAAGCATCACCGATGGCTTTGTGGCATACGATCGCGCCTGGAATATCACCTACATCAACGCCAAAGGCGCACAAACGCTCGGCCACTGTACGCCTGATGCGCTCACGGGTCGCAGCGCATGGGAAGCCTTTCCCGGACTGAAAGAATCGCCATTTGGCCTGGTGCTTGAGCAAGCCGCAGCCGAAAATCGCGTCCTCGAATTGGAATCGTTCTATCAGCCGTTTGACGCTTGGTTTTCCGTTCGCGTCTATCCGTCTGAAGCGGGCGTGGCCGTTTATTTTCGCAACGTCACGCAGCGCCGCCAAACCGCCGAACGCCTCAAGATCGCTCTTCAGCAGGAACAAACCGGCCCGTCAAGAAGCCGAAGCCACCAACCGCCTCAAAGACGAATTCCTCGCCACGCTCTCCCACGAACTCCGCACCCCGCTCAACGTGGTCTTGGGCTGCATCCAGCTTTTGCAGGCTCGCCGCTCGAATCTGACAACCGCAAATCGGGCGATCGACGCGCTCGATCGCAACACCAAACAGCTTACGCAGCTAATTGAAGATCTGCTCGACCTGTCGCAAATCATCACAGGAAAACTCAAGCTCAACCCGCGCCCTGTTGCGCTAAGCTGTCCGATCGCCGCTGCGATCGCCTCTGTCCAACCCGCCGCTCATGCCAAGAATTTGCAGCTTACCTGGCAGCTTGATCCGATCGAGCATCCGGCCATTGTCGATGTCGGATGGATTCAAAAACTGATGTGGCATTTGCTCTCCAACGCGATTAAGTTCACGCCTGCGGGTGGAAGAATCGAAGTGCGGTTGGAGGCAGAGGGCAGAGGGCAGAGGGCAGAAGGAACAGCCGCATCTCCTTCTGCCTCCTGCCTTCTGCCTCCTGCCTTTGCCCGCATCACCGTCTCCGACACGGGCGAAGGCATTGCGCCGGAATTTCTGCCGCATGTGTTCGATCGCTTCCGGCAGGCGGATGGCTCGTTGACTCGCGCCTATGGTGGCTTGGGGTTGGGAATGGCGATCGTCCGCTACATTGTTGAGCAGCACGGCGGCACGGTTCAAGCTGAGAGCGCAGGACTTGGCAAGGGCGCAACGTTTACAATTCTGTTGCCATTAGCAGCTTCAGTCGGTGAATCTTTGGATGGCGATCGAGGACAGGGCGATTCTTCGATCGATTCTGATTTTGTGCAGTTCGATCGGCAACTGACTAAAACCGCTTCGCTACAATCAACTCGCTACAATTAAGGAAATTCTTCATCATGGGACTGGGCGTTTTAAAAGACGGAAAGTGGATTTCTGAGCGCGAACAGGAAGACGAAAAGGGCAATTTTGTTCGGCCTTCAACCACGTTTCGCCATCAAATTACCGCTGATGGATCGAGCGGCTACAAAGCCGAAGCTGGACGCTATCACCTGTATGTTTGCCTCGCTTGTCCTTGGGCGCATCGAACATTGATGATGCGATCGCTCAAAGGCTTAACCGAGGCAATTTCGGTTTCAATTACCGACCCGGTGATTGGCGAAAATAGCTGGGAATTCTCCACCGCTCCGGGCGCAATTCCCGATACGGTCAATCACACGCAATATCTTTGGCAGGTCTATACCAAAGTTGAGCCGCACTACACGGGGCGCGTCACGGTTCCGGTTTTGTGGGACAAGCAAACTGAAACGATCGTCAACAACGAATCTCGCGAAATTATTCGGATGTTTGATACGCAGTTTGAAGCGCCCGGAGGAGGCGAAGCCATCGCTACGCAAAAGATCGATCTCTATCCTGAAGATCTGCGCGAACAAATTGACGAAACGATCGACGCGATCTATCAGCCAATTAATAACGGCGTTTATCGAGCCGGATTTGCGACGAAACAAGACGCTTACGATCAGGCAGTGACAGAATTATTTGAAGCGCTCGATCGCTGGGATCAAGTGTTAGCCAATCAGCGCTATCTGTGCGGCAATGTTCTCACAGAAGCGGATATTTGCATGTTCACGACGCTGCTGCGATTTGACCCGGTGTATTACGTTCATTTCAAGTGCAATTTGCGCCACATTTGGGACTATCCGAATCTGTGGGGCTTTTTGTGCGACCTCTATCAGCATCCCGGCGTTTCAGAAACCTGCAATCTCGACCACATTAAGCAGCACTACTACAAAAGCCATCCGAATGTGAATCCGTCTGGCATTGTTCCCAAAGGTCCCATTTTTGACTTGAATCAGCCGCACGATCGCGATCGTTTCTAAACGCCTGGTATAAAATTACTCCTAACGCGATTGGTCCGGATAAAACCGGAATCAAAAATTGCAGAAAGCGGCAGTCACCTTGCTTGAGCAGCCTGTTATGCTGCTGATCATCGAGTTTTAGTTGACAGGAGAAAAATCAATGAAGCGGCAAGCTTTGGCGATCGTTTTGCTGATGGCGACTGGAGCGATCGCCCCTCCGATTCAGGCACAAGAGAGCGAACTGATCGAACTGTGTTCGCGCTTTCCGCAAAACTCTCGGTGTGAAGGTCTAGATATTCCAGTTCCGCTGGAGAGTCGTCCGGGAACTGAAGTCACTTGTTCGCTAGAATTCGGCGCAATCGAGCGATTCAACCCCTGCAAAATCAATGTGACTGCGACCGGATTGACAGTCTTTATTGAGCTGCGTGAAAATCGATCGAGCCGCAGAGAAGGCGGCGAAAACAATCGAAGCATTGGTCGCAACAGAAGAAGTACAAATTCCCTTTGATCAAATGCTGCTGACCAATATTCGCACCTGGAACGAATTAACTTATCGGCCAGAAATGCTGACACAAGCCAATGAATCTGGAGATGAAATCACCGATGATGAAGTGGTCAATTCGATGCGGTTTGCTCAAATTGACATCCTGTTTGATTCGGAAATCGATCGAGTTCCGCGCAGCAATCTTTTTCGGATTGTTTCAACGGATGAATACGGCATTGCATTCTACTGGGATCTTCAGACAAAGGTAACTTCAGTAACGGCTGAAACTATTCGGGCGATCGCCAGCGCGATCAAACGTCATCCACAAATCAAGCTGCTTTAGTGCAGCAGCTATCAGACACAAAAACTTGTATTCGCTGCAATCTGCGGGGCGCACAGCTAGCCTCGGCGGATCTTGAAGATGCAAATTTGGAAGGCGCAAACTTAGAAGGGGCGAATTTGGCAGGCGCAAATCTTCGCAATGCTTATTTAGCTGGTGCAAATTTGACAGGCGCAAATTTATCTGAACTCAACGCCGATCATGCAAAGTTTATGCTGGCTTCGTTAGCGGGCGCAAACTTGAGCAGTGCAGATTTGAACGGGGTGAATTTTCAAGGGGCAAATTTGCGATCGGCCAATTTGGAAAATGCGGATCTCAGCATTGATAGCTGGTTGAATCTGAGCGTGTTGAACAATGCCGATCTGACTGAAGCAAACGTTAAGAACGCCAATTTGGAAGGTGTACAAATCGAAAATGCAGATTTAACAGGCGCAAATTTGCAGGATGCTCGAATTGGCTTTGAAACGCTGACCAACTGGACTGATTCACAATATCTTGGTTCGCTGATTGGGCAGTCGCAACGGCTTGGTGCGGTATTGGGCGTTCCCTTTACAGAGCGACAGTTTCGATCGCAAACCAGCTTCATCGGCTCAAATCTCAGCAACGCCAACCTCAGCAACACCGATCTGGCGGAAGCGCTGATCACCAATGTCAACTTCAGCGGTGCAATTTTGACGGGTGCAGAAACCGATGCAGAGGATTTGGTCAATCTAAACCTGTGCGGGGCGACGCTACCGGATGGTTCGACCTCCAATCAAGGCTGCCTCTAATCGTGCGCTGCCAATCTAAAATCTTGTGGTCGATCGCTCACCAAAACTGAAATTTTAGAGAAATAATAGGGGAGAGATTTCGATTTCGCCGCTGGGCAGTCGATCGCGGGTTCTACCATTTCCGACCTTTTTAAGTCCGATTGCCTTTAAGTCCGATTGCCAAGTGTGCGAAACGGTGCAGGTGTGGGGCAGGAGTAATCATGGTAGAAGGAATTAATCAAAATCCCTCAGAACAGCCCAGCGAGCCGATCATTCGCTGGCGCTGGTGGATGATCGGCCTGAGTATTTGCGGCGGGGTCAGTACGATCGCAGTGGCTGCGTTTTGGTGGCTGACGGTTTGCCGCCGCTGCCAGAATGCAATCAAATTTCGCAAATTTCCACCGATCGCGACCGACTCTATTGCGCTCAGGCGGCAGCACAGTCCGGCGAGTTGCCGCAGCTTCTAGCGGGAATCGACACGCTCAAAGACTGGACACCTGACCGTCCGCTTTACGCTGAAGCACAGCGCTGGCTAGGCGAATGGTCAGAAGTCGTCTTGCGGCAGGCGTGGCGCAAGCTGGAACACAGCGACATGGACGGCGCGATTGAGCTAGCCCAGCGCATTCCGCCCTCCAGTCCCGTTTACGACCGGGCACAGGCGGCAATTGCAGGCTGGCAGCAGGAGCGGAAACAGGGCGAGGCGATCGTCACTCAGGCGCGAATGGCAATGCGGACGCAGCAGTGGGATCGCGTCACCGAGCAGGTTGCCGCCCTCAACAATCTGCAAATCGACTACTGGAGTGTGCAGGCGCGATCGCTCAGTCAGCAAATGATTCGAGAGCGGCAGGCGCGGCAGATGCTCGCACGAGCGAGGCAAATCGCCCAGGTCAACCAGCCGAATAAGCTGGCCGAAGCAATCGCCCTGCTCGCCCCGATGAGCCGCAACACGTTTGCTTGGGCAGAAGCGCAAGCCAATCTCAATCAGTGGGGCGATCGCCTGCTCAAGCATGGAATGCAGCAGTGGCAGCAAGGCCAGCTTGACGGCGCGATCGCCACTGCCAAAGCGGTCGAGGTCAATGCCAATCTTGCCACTGACGCACAAAATCTCCGCAATCTGGCGCAGGCGCGGAAGCTGGCAATTCGCAGCACAATGCGCTGGAAAACCTCCCCGATCGCGCTGGCAAATTTAGCAGAAGCCGTCGCTGCGGCGCGTCAGATCAAGCCAGAGAGCCGCTTCTATCCGCAGGCGCAGGCTAGCTTAACAAGCTGGCAGGCGTATCTCGAAGATTTGCAGCAGCTACAGTTTGCCCAGGCCACCGCTAGCCTGGGACATCCATTAGCATTGGTGGCGGCGATCGAGCAGGCCGCTCAAATTGCGCCCGATCGTCCTCGTCGTGTCCAAGCTCAAAGCTTAATGGCCGAGTGGAAACTGGAAATTCAGCGGCAAGCCGACCGCCCGCAGCTTGCCCAAGCCAGAAAACTCGCTGAACCCAACACGATCCCCGCGTTGCAGCAGGCGATCGCTCAGGCGCGGCAAGTTGCGCCCGGTCGCGCCCTGCGGCTGGAAGCTCAAAGCTTGATTCACAACTGGACACTCCGCATTCAAACGATCGAAGACCAGCCGATGCTCGATCGCGCCCGATCGACTGCACAATTGGGCAACCTGAATCAGGCGATTCAAATTGCTCGGCAGATTACCTCCGATCGCGCCTGTTTGGCGAGGCACAAGCGGCGATCGGCAACTGGCGCAGTCAAATTCGCGCCCAAGAACTCGCTCGCCTGCGAGCCATTCGTGAACGCGAGGCTGCCGCCCAGCGCCGCTTGGAACGTGAGCGATCGCCCATTGCGCCTGTCGATCGCCCGGAGGCCAGCGAGTCACCTGTCCCAACGCCCCGCCCACCGATCAATCCGTCCGCTGTTGAACCTGCGGTCCGTCCGCCGCGCCGCACTCGCCCCCCAGAGACCAGCATCAGCCCCCCAGAGCGATCGCCCCGCCCCGATTCGCCCCGTCC
>JAAUTJ010000110.1 GCA_012031475.1 Leptolyngbyaceae cyanobacterium SM1_3_5
GCCGTTTGGCCCCTTTCTTGCTCTCAGTGCAGTTCTAGTCGCGTTCTTTGGCGAGGCGCTGATCGCCGCTTATCTGCGCTTGTTTTTTCCCTCACTTTGACGAAGCGCATTATTTTTCTAGCAGGAAGTAGGTCATCATTTGCCCTTTGCCCTTGATCTCGATCGCCCCCCGCGCTTCAAAGGAGTAGCGATCGCGCAGACGACCGTAAGTTTCTTCCGTCACTTGAATGCGTCCGGGCAGTCCGGTTGTTTCCATCCGGCTGGCCGTGTTGACCGTATCGCCCCACAGATCGTAGGCAAATTTCGTCGTGCCGATCACGCCTGCTCCAACCGGACCAGTATTGATGCCGATCCGCATTTGCAGCGGCGCATACGGGCTATTGGGCGGCAGCAGCGTCGGCGACAAATCACCCAGAATCGACTGCATGTCAATCGCCATCTGCGCGACGGCTTCGGCGTGATCCGATCGCGGCATTGGCAACCCGCCCACGACGAGGTAGGCATCCCCGATCGTCTTGATTTTTTCCAGGCCGTGATAGGCGGCAATGCCGTCAAAAGCGGAAAAAATCAGGTTGAGCAGTTCAACGAGATCCTTCGGTGACAGTTCTGCCGACAGCGCCGTGAAGTTGACAATATCGGCAAACAGGACAGTCACGTCGGCAAAATTATCGGCGATGATCCGCTGTTCTTGCTTAAGCTGGTCAGCGATCTGCTTGGGAAGAATATTTAGCAGCAGCCGTTCGGATTTTTCCTGTTCGGCCTGAAGCTGTTTCAGCACGGCCTGTTCTTGGTCGCGCAGGCGTTTTTTCTCGAGACACGCGCCGATTCGCGCTTTCAGCAGCGTCGGGTTAAACGGTTTGAATAAATAGTCTTCTGCGCCCAGTTCGATGCAGCGCACCACGCTTTCCATGTCGTCTAGAGCGGAAATCATGATCACGGGAATGTGGCGCAGCACATCATCGGCCTTGAGATGCTCAAGCACTGATAGCCGTTCATTTCCGGCATCATGATGTCGAGCAGGACGAGATCAAACGCCTGCTGCTGCATTTGCGCCAACGCTTGCTTGCCATCGATCGCGACCGCCACCGTATGGCCGTGACGCTCAAGCCGCCGCGACAGCAAATCGCGGTTGACTTCATTGTCATCTACCACCAGGACGACGCCTCCTGTCATACCCGCGCCCCACCTAACAGCGTTTGAATTTTGCCCAGCAGTCTGGCAAACTCGACGGGCTTGGTGTCATATTCGTCGCAGCCTGCTTCAAAGCACTTCTGCTGATCTCCGGCCATCGCGTGAGCCGTCAGCGCCACAATCGGGATGGTTTGCGTGTTTGGCGTTGCTTTAAGCTGGCGCGTCGCTGCCCAGCCGTCCAGCACGGGCAGGCTCATATCCATCAAAATTAAGTCTGGCACTTCGGTTTGAGCCATTACCACGCCTTGCTGTCCATCAACGGCAATTACCACTTCATAGCCTTTGCGCTCAAGCCGACGCGAGAGCATATCGCGGTTCATTTCATTATCTTCGACGAGCAAGATTTTCATGATTGTTTTTTCTTTAACAATTTTCTTTGACAAGTTGAACAACAAAAACGGATCGATCGCGCAAATTTGGAATCGGACTCGATCGAGCGCTACCCTGAATGACCTTGCTGTTGACGAATACAGGCGGTGACGAGATGGCGAATCTCACTTAAGAAAGCGTCGCGGCTGTAGTCTCCTTTGGGAACGATCGTTTCAACTTGCCCCTGAAGCTGTTGGGCTTCGGCGGCGTAATGTCTTTGGCAGTCACGACAATGACGGGGATCGATCGCCACTGCGATTGCTGAAGCTGAGCTAGGAACCCGAAGCCGTCGAGTTCCGGCATCATCAAGTCGAGCAAAATCAAATTCGGCTGCACCTGAGCGAGTTTGTCCAGCGCGATCCGACCATTTTCAGCGATCGTCACTCGCCAACCGCTGCCTGTGAGCATCTGCTGCATCAAGTCGCGGCTGTCGGCGTCATCTTCAACTAACAGCAGCGAGCAGGGCGGATTGGGACAGCGGTATTTGTCGAGCGTTGCAACGAGGCGGCGGCGATCGATCGGTTTGGTCAGATAGTCAGATGCACCCAGCGCATAGCCTGTTGTTTTATCATCCACCATCGTCAGCATAATTACCGGGATTTTTTCAGTTTCCGGATTATTTTTTTAACGCGGCTAAAACCGACCAGCCATCGGTTTTGGGCATCATCACGTCGAGCAAAATCGCGATCGGCTCTAGATCGCTGGCGAGCTTCAGCCCTTCGGCAGCCGAGAGCGCACTGCGAATTTGCAAATTCTCGCGAGCCAGCAATCGCTGCAACAAATCATGGACGGTCGGGTCATCGTCAATCACCAAAATCACGCCGCTCCCGCTCGGCTGCACTTCGGACATTACCGGGCTGGCTGCGGGTGGCGCGATCGGCAGCGAAACGGTGAACCGACTGCCCTGTCCTGGTCGGCTAGCAACCTCGATCGATCCGCCCATGAGCTGACAAAAGCGGCGGCTGATTGCCAGTCCCAACCCGGTTCCACCATACTTGCGCGTGGTTGAAGCATCCGCTTGGGTAAACGCTTCAAACACCTGCTCAAGCTGATCAGCGCTCATGCCAATTCCGGTATCGGCCACTTGAAAGCGGATTAGGGGCGTCGGGTGTTCGACTTCCGATCGCGCTATCGAGAGCGTAATCACACCGTTTTGCGTAAATTTTGCCGCATTTGAAAGCAAATTGAGCAATACCTGACGGACTTTGGTAAGGTCAGCGGTAATCGTGCCGACGTCGGACAGTCGATCACCAGCGTGTTGTAGTTTTTTGCAATTAATGGCTGAATGGTGCTGACCACTTCGGCGACAAGCTGCGAGACATCAAACGGTTCCAGGTAGAGATCCATCTTGCCCGCTTCAATTTTCGACAAGTCGAGAATATCGTTGATCAGCGATAGCAGATGCTTCCCTGCGCCGTGAATGCGCTGCAAATCTGGCAGTAAATCGGTCTGGTCGAGGTCTTCGGCTTCTTCTTGCAGCATTTCGCTGTAGCCGATGATGGCGTTGAGCGGGGTGCGTAGCTCGTGACTCATGTTGGCGAGGAATGCACTTTTGGCGCGGTTGGCTTGCTCTGCCATCTCTTTTGCCTGCCTGAGCAGTTCCGCTTGTTTGCGCTCGGTGATGTCGCGCAAATTTACGATTACGCCATTCACGGCACTGTTGTCGAGTAAGTTGTTGCTGGTGGCTTCCAAGATGATCCACTCGCCGTTTTGGTGGCGCAAGCGAAGTTCAAGCGGCGAAGCGATTCCGGAATGCTGCAAGGTGTTGGCAAAGGCGATCGCGGTCGCGTCTTGATCGTCGGGATGCACAAATTCCAGCATGGTGTGGCCTTGCAACTGAGCAGGCGGATAGCCCAAAACCAGCGAAATCGCAGGACTACAGTAGCGAATTTCACTTTGGTGATCGACGATCGCGATCACGTCGGCGGCGCTTTCGATCAGGGTACGAAAATGCTCTTCGCTTTCGATCAGGGCGGTTTGTGCCTGCTGAAGGCTGCATTCGCGATCGCGCACGGTCTGCACCATTTGCTCAAACGCTCGCGCCAGGATGCCAAGCTCATCGCGACGAGCGGCAACGGTTTGCAGGCTGAAGCGATTGAAGCGCGGCGTATCGACGGTGGCAACAGCGGCAGTCAGTTGAGCAACGGGGCGGGTAATTTTGCGAGCCAGAACCAGTGATGCCAACAGGCCGATCGCCAAGATGAACAGCGAGATCACCGCCGCCTGCCGCAAATCGTGCCGCATCTGCATCCGGACGCGATCGGTAGACAGATAGAGCATCGTCGCGCCCTGAATCTGCTTTTGGTTGTTGATGATCGGCAAGATGACCTTGAGCAAATTGGCCTCGACATAGCTGGCACGTTTGCCCTGGCCGATCGCCGCTCGCAGATTGGCAATGTCGCGATCGCTGTTGAGTCCTTGGACACCGCTTTTGCCGCTGGTGACGGCACGAGCCTGATTGACTAGATTGCTATCCACGATCCGAATCGCCAAGATCGTTTCGTTATCAATCAGTTCGTTGACCATCCGCATCAGGCCGACGCGCCGCTGAAGTTTGGAGAGCAGTTCCACATCGTCCCCGACCTGCACAATCCGGGGGCGATCGATTCCAGCAACGGCCACGTACTTGAAAACGCGGCCATCCAGCGGGCGGGGTCGAGCGGGCTGCACCACGACTTGGCGATCGCCTGTAATCAGCGGCCAAAATTCGCTGGCATCTAGCCCGCGCTTTGCAGCATTGCTACCAGAATTGAAGTTGAGTTCGACGCCTGCAATGTTGTGAAACACCGCCTCGCCCTCGGAATCAGTCACCCAAAATTCATCGATCGCCGTGCGGTCAGCAATTTGGCGGAGGCGATCGTTGATTTCGCGATCGCTCAGTCCGGCTTGCTGAGCAAGATCAATCAGGTAGCTGGTCAGCGTTGCCTGCGCCACCATCTGCCCGCCGATCGCCTCCTCGACATCTTGCGGCACCTGATTGGCAAATCCGGCCATTCGCGCCAAAAACTGCGCCACCAAAATGCCGTTGGCTTCGGTTTCGGCCAGCACTGCGCGGCGCGTCCCCCAGGCAAACACCGCTGTTGTCACAAATACCGTGACGGCCAGCAGAGAAATCACCAGGAGAAGAATCTTATTTCGCAGCATGGCGGCTCAGAGAGGGGACAGCACGATCGTCAGCAGGAGGAGGCAGAGCGGGCAGCGGGCGGATAGCAGGCTGGCTGGACAGCAGGCAGTAAAAGCGTAAAGGTTGAACCGCGATCGAGTTCACTTTCGACGCTCAAGCTGCCGCCCAATAGCTCGCTGACCCGCCGCCCGATCGCGAGGCCAAGCCCGGTTCCTCCATATTGGCGCGTGAACGATTCATCTCCCTGAGTGAAGACGCGAAAGATCCGCTCTTGCTCGTCAGGAGCGATGCCGATGCCTGTGTCGGAAACTTGAAAGCAGGATTAGAGGGGTTTAGGGGGGCGACTGGCGGCGGGCTGTTCGCTAACCCCTAACCCCTGATCCCCAACCCCTTTTAAGCTAACGCGCAGCGTAATCGTGCCGTTGTGAGTGAACTTGGCGGCGTTGGCGAGCAGGTTGCACAGGATTTGCTTGATTTTGTCGGGGTCGCTTTTGATCAGGCCGATCGAGCGCGGGCAGTCGATCGCAAGCTGATTCTGATTGGCCGTTAGGGTGGCCTGCATCGACTGGGTAATGTCGGTGACGAGTGCGGCGACATCGATCGGCTGCATGTCGATCGGCATTTTGCCTGCGTCGATTTTGGACAGGTCGAGAATGTCGCTAATCAGCGCGAGCAGGTGCGTTCCGGCTTGTGGATTTTGGACAGGTCGAGGACAAATTCAGCTTGGCCTGCGGCCATCAAGTCTTCGCGCAGCATTTCGCTGTAGCCGATGATGGCGTTGAGCGGGGTTCGCAGTTCGTGACTCATGTTGGCAAGAAACTGGCTTTTGGCGCGGCTGAGCGCTTCGGCGTTGGCTTTTTCGGCCTGCAACTGGCGCAGGTTGGCCTGTTCGCGATCGCGCAGTTGTTTTCGCGCCAAACACGCTTCGACTCTGGCTTTGAGCAGCACGGCGTTGGGCGGCTTGAACAGGTAATCTTCGGCTCCCAGTTCTAGACAGCGAGCGATCGAATCGATTTCTTCGACCGCCGACACCATCAGAACGGGGATTTGGGCGATCGTCGGCTCGGCCTTCATCTGGGCAAGAAGCTGGGTGCCGCTGCGGTTGGGCATGATGATATCCAGCAGCACGAGGTCAAACGACTCGGCTTGCAGCAGTTCCCAAGCGGAATCGCCGTCGGGCGCTTCGGTGACGGTGTGCCCTTGGCGCTGAAGCAGCCGCGCCAGCAGCAGCCGTCCAGCCGCTTCGTCATCGACGACCAGCACCGTTGCCTTCATCAAGCTGTCACTCCTTCGCGATGGCGAATACAGGTACAAACCAAATCGCGCACTTCTTGCAGCAGTTCTTCTCCGTCATACGCGCCTTTACACAAGATTTGCTCGACATAGCCGTTCAGGTCAAGTCGATCGCTCGGTGTCAAATCCATTGCGGTAATCACAATCACGGGAATCGATCGCCACTGCGGATGACGACGCATCTGTGAAATCACCTCGAATCCATCCACTTCGGGCATCATCAAATCGAGCAGCATCAAGTCGGGCGTTTGGGCTTCCAGTTCTTGCAGGGCAAATCGACCATTTTCAGCTTCGCGCACCTGCCAGCCTTCGCGCTCTAGAATGCGGCGAAACATTAAGCGCGTGGTCGTGTCGTCTTCGGCAATTAGCACATGGGCGGGTTTGGACGGCTGCGATCGATACTGCCCCAGCAGCTTGATCAGGCGGCGATAGTCGATCGGCTTGGTGAGATAGTCGGCGGCTCCTAAGGCAAAACCTTGATTTTTGCTGTCCATGATCGACATGACGATTACAGGGATATCGGCTAGCTGCGGTTGCGCTTTCAAGCTGGACAGGACTGACCAGCCGTTTGCTCCCGGCATCAGCACATCCAGCGTAATCACGTCGGGCTGCAAGGTTTCTGCCAGCCGTAAACCTTCTTCTCCGGTTGCTGCCGTTTCCACCCGAAAGCCCTCTTTGCGAAGATAGCGCGACACCAAATCGCGCACGGCGGCATCATCATCAATCACCAGCACGGTTCCCTGAGCAGGCAGGGCTGGCTCGATCGCATCGACAGGCGGAATTGTGCGCTTGGCTTCGCCGCAGTCGATCGGTAAGCGAATTGTAAACGTAGACCCTGCGCCGATCGTGCTTTTGACGCTGATATCGCCACCCATGAGCTGACAGAAGCGACGGCTGATCGCGAGTCCCAGTCCGGTTCCGCCGTACTTGCGCGTTGTCGAGGCGTCGGCCTGAGTGAACGCTTGAAACACCGTCTGAAGCTGTTCTTGGCTCATGCCAATTCCGGTATCTGACACAGCAAACTCCAACCAGGGTATCGCCGCATCCTCCGTTTCGATCGAATTCACGCTCAGGGTAATGCGGCCTTGTTCGGTAAATTTGGCGGCATTGGAAAGCAGATTGAGCAGGACTTGCCGCACTTTGGTCAGGTCGGCGGTCATGGTGCCGATCGCGTCTGGCCGCTGAATCACCAGGGTGTTGCCGTTTTTCTCGACCAGCGGGGCGATCGTTGTTTGCACCTCTTGGATCAAGCTGGCAACGCTGAAGGATTCCAGATAAACCTCCATCTTGCCCGCTTCAATTTTCGAGATGTCGAGAATGTCGTTGATCAGCGACAGCAGATGCTTTCCGGCTCCGCGAATTTTCTCCAAGTCCGGCGTGATGTCGGCGTAGCCAAATTCTTCGGCGTCTTCTTGCAGCATTTCGCTGTAGCCGATAATTGCGTTGAGCGGGGTTCGCAGTTCGTGGCTCATGTTGGCAAGAAACTGGCTTTTTGACTGATTTGCTTTTTTCAGCCGCTTCTTTACTTTGACGCAAATCCGCTTCGGCACATTTGCGCTCGGTAATATCTTGCACAACGAACACCAAGCCGTCCGCTTCGATCGCCACCAGAGACACTTCTTGCGGATAGATGCTGCCGTCGCGCCGCATTCCGATCGCTTCGCCGCGCCACTGCCCCACCTGCTTGAGAACCGGAAAAATCTCTTGCTCAAACCGCGATCGCTCCAGTTCGTCATACAGCACCTCCCAGCTTTGGCCGAGCAGCACGTCGGGGCGATCGTAGCCGGAGATGCTGGCGTGTGCCTGATTCAAGTAGGTAAAACGGCCTTGGGCATCCAGGAGCGAAATGCCGTCCATTGACGCTTCGATCGCGGTCAGTTGCCGCTTCAGGGCTTCCTCGGTGCGCTTGCGATCGGTGATGTTTTCGACCGTGCCTTCGTAATACAGCAGCGCTCCGGTTTCGCTGTGAACGGCGATCGCATTTTCGGAAATCCAGATTACGCTGCTATCTTGCCGATAGACTTGTGATTCAAAGTCCACCACACGCCCGTGCTGCATCAAATCGATGAACTGCTGGCGACGGGCAGGATCAACATAAAGCTGGCGATCGATCTGCGTTAGCTGCTCGATCAGCGCTTGGGGCGATGCATAGCCGTAGATCCGCGCTAGGGCAGGATTGGCGCTGAGATAGTGGCCGTCCGGCGTGGTTTGAAAAATTCCCGTCACGGCGTTTTCAAAGATGCTGCGATATTTTTCTTCCGCAGAGCGCAAAGCATCTTCCGTCCGCTTGCGTTCGGAAACTTCCAGGGCGAGGACGACAAAATCCGCGATCGATCCGGCAAAGTTTTGTTCGCCCATTGTCCATTCCCGCGCCTCCCCGACATGCTCATGACACACGACCCCAACGACCTGTCCGCTGAGTACGATCGGTGCGTCGAGCGTAGCCGTGATGCCGTTGGGCTGAAAATACGACGCCCAAAAATCGCTCAAGGCCGGATCATGTTCAAGATCGTGAGCGGCGATCGATCGATTGATGGTGAGCGCGTTGAAGTAGGCCGGATAGTCGGCAACGCACAGCGGCTCGATGCAAAAGTGAGCGTCTTGATTGCGATCGAACAAATCCACACACTGCCACAGCGTTCGATCGCTGTTGTACAGCCAGATGCAGACGCGAGCCACCTGCAAGGGAGCCGCCGCCGCTTCGGTAATGGCGCGGAATGCTGGTTCAAGATCGCCTTCAGCAAACGATTTGTGCTGCGCCAGACTTGCCAGCGCCGCGCTTTGCTGACGCAGGCGATGTTCGCTTTCGGCCAAAGCCAATTCCATCTGCTTGCGATCGGTAATGTCCATCGTCACGCCGCTCAGCCGCAGGGGTTCGCCGTTCTCGTCACGGGTGACGTTGCCGCGAGCGCTCACCCAGCGCAAACTTCCATCCGGTCGAACTATGCGATATTCCGGCGAATAGTCTCGCCCGTCGTGCAGCGCATCGACCTGAGCCTGCTTAACACAGGCGCGATCGCCCGGATGCACAAATTCAAAGAAATGCTCGTAGACGCCAGAAAAACCGCCTGCGGACAGGCCATAGAGCATCTCGACTTCTTTTGACCAGGTTTCCTCTCCGGTCTGGATGTTCCAGTCCCACGCCCCCATACCAGCGGCATTCAGGGCAATCCGCTGAAGCGCTTCACTTTGGCGCAAGGCTTCTTCGGCCTGATGGCGATCGATAAACTGGCCGGACTGCTGCCCGATCGCCGTCATCATCTCCAGCAGTTCTGCGTCAAACCGCTGCCGCGCTCGACTGAAAACGACAGCACACCGACGACCTGCTCGCCGCTGAGAATTGGAAAGCCACAGGCCGAATGCAAGCCGATATCAATCGCAATCGATCGCCGCTGAAAGTCGCCGTGCGTCGCGATCTCTTCAATCCAAAAGGCTTCGCCCGTTTGCCAAACCATTCCAGGCAGGCCGTTCCCGATCGTAAAGCTGATGCGGCGGCTGGCGATTTCAAGAACTTTGGTGTCTGGCGTCATGTGCCAAGTTGCGCGCAGCGAGAGCGATTTAGCGGCGGAATCGATCATCCACAGTTCGCCCATTTCCCATTCCAGACTGGTGCAGATGGCGCTGAGAATGCTGGCATGGCGCGATCGATCGTGTCCGACTCTGCCAAAACGCGAGTCGTGGCGTACTGGGCATTCAAGCGGCGCTCCACCTGCCGCCGCTGCGCCAAGCTGCGCGAAAACGCCACAAATACGTAGAACACCGTTGCCAGCACGAGCAGGGCAAACACCTCGATCCAATCGGTTTTGCGATCGAAGTTTCCCAGTCGAGCGAGCAGCAGTTGATCGAGTTCGTGAATGATTTGATCCCAGAGATTAGAACTCCTTTGAATCGCAGTTTGTACCGACCGATCAAAGGTCTGTCGATCGATCGGCTCTGCTAGCAGCAGTTGATTGAACAGTTCCACCAGCGAATGCGTCGCGGCCATTGCCTGCGCGATCGACGGCGTTAAAATCGGCTGAAGCTGACGGCTGGGATTGTTGGCAAAAGCAACCTGCATTCCTTTGCCGACCTCCTGCCAGTTGGACTCGATCAATCCGCTCAGTTCAATCGCACTGGCGCGATCGGCAGCACTGACTTCACCGCGATCGAGAATATTCCAGCCAAGCTGCTGCACCTGCGAGAATAAATCCTGGATGGCGGGCAGCTTCAGCAGCACAGCATCCATCAGGTAGTAGCTGTCGAGATCCGGGTCAAGAATCAGCTTGGAGCGATCGCCCACTCGCGAAATCAGCGATCGCAAATCGGCAATCAGCGATCGATCGGCGTGCTGCATCTGCCCAATCGGCCTGACAATTGCATCAGTACGGCGACT
>JAAUTJ010000111.1 GCA_012031475.1 Leptolyngbyaceae cyanobacterium SM1_3_5
GGCACTCGGCGTTGCGATCATCTCCACGTCGAGCGGCATCATGACCGATCGCGATGCGCGTCGGCAAGGGCTGGGCGGCGAAGTTCTCTGCTATGTCTGGTAGCGCATCTGTACTGGTAGCGCAAGGAGCAATCAAAATGTCTCGAATTGGTAAACGTCCCATCCCCGTCCCCGATAAAGTCACGGTGACAATTAACGAACAGCACGTCGCCGTTAAGGGGCCGAAAGGCGAACTCGCCCGCACCCTGCCCGCTGAGGTCGAAGTGCTGCAAGACAACGGCAGCGTCCAGGTAAACCGCCGCAACGAGTCTCGCGCTGCCCGCCAGCGTCACGGCCTCAGCCGCACCCTCGTCGCCAACATGGTCGAAGGGGTTTCGCAAGGCTTCTCTCGCCGTCTGGAAATTCAAGGCGTCGGCTATCGCGCTCAGGTGCAAGGCCGCAACTTGACGCTGAATATTGGCTACAGCAACCCCGTCCAAATCGAACCGCCGGACGGCATTCAGTTCGCGGTTGAAAACAACACCAACGTGATCGTCAGCGGCATCGACAAAGAAATTGTCGGCAACACCGCCGCCCGCATTCGCGCCGTGCGTCCGCCCGAACCCTACAAAGGCAAAGGCATTCGCTACGCCGGAGAAAATGTCCGCCGCAAGGTGGGTAAGTCAGGGAAGAAATAATTAACTATGAAACGTACTCGCAAAGAATCGACGCGCCGCCGACACGGGCGCATCCGCAAAACCGTCGCTGGCACACCCGATCGCCCCCGGTTGGCTGTGTTCCGTTCCAACGAACATATCTACGCGCAGGTGATCGACGACACGCAGCATCATACCCTTGCTGCCGCCTCGACGCTCGAACCCGATCTCAAAAGTCGTTAGAATCAACATCTACGAGCGATGCCTCCACTCAGGTTGGCAAACTGATTGCGGAACGAGCGATCGCCGCTGGTGTTCGCCAAGTTGTGTTCGATCGGGGCGGCAATTTGTATCACGGTCGCGTTAAAGCACTCGCAGAAGCAGCCCGCGAAGGAGGACTGGATTTCTAATGTTTTCAGCACAAAACGAACCCGTTCAAAAGGGAAAAAACCAAAATCGTCGTAGTAATAAAAATACGAAAGCCCCGAAGGAGAAAGAATCCGAGTGGCAAGAGCGCGTGGTGCAAATTCGCCGCGTGACGAAAGTGGTGAAAGGCGGTAAAAAACTCAGCTTCCGAGCGATCGTGATCGTCGGAAACGAGCGTGGTCAAGTTGGCGTCGGCGTCGGCAAAGCCAGTGATGTGATCGGAGCCGTCCGCAAAGGCGTGGCCGATGGCAAAAAGCACCTAGTTGAAGTGCCTTTGACCAAAGCCAACTCGATTCCGCACCCGGTGAACGGTGCAGGCGGCGGCGCAAAAGTGATGATGCGTCCGGCCTCTCCCGGTACGGGCGTAATTGCGGGTGGAGCCGTCCGCACTGTTCTCGAACTCGCAGGCGTCCGCAACATCCTTGCCAAACAGCTTGGATCGGGCAATCCGCTCAACAACGCCAGAGCAACGGCTAGCGCCCTCGCCTCACTCCGCACCTTCTCCGATGTGGCAGAAGAGCGCGGCGTGTCGATCGAAAAACTCTACATCTAGGAGATCCGTCATGAGACTTTCAGATGCGCGGCCTCAACCGGGATCGCAACATCGTCGCCGTCGAATCGGTCGCGGCATCTCTGCCGGACAAGGCGCGAGCGGCGGTTTTGGAATGCGCGGCCAAAATCGCGATCGGGCAGCGGCACTCGTCCGGGCTTTGAAGGCGGTCAAATGCCCCTCTATCGCCGCATTCCCAAGCTCAAGCACTTCCCGCTAATCAACCGTCAAGAATTCACGGTGATCAACGTTGGAGACTTGGCAGAACTGCCAGCGGGCACAGAAGTGACGCTGACCTCACTGCAATCCGCCGGAATCGTTACCACCGATGATGGTCCCTTGAAAATCTTGGGCAACGGCGAAATTTCGATCGCCCTGCGCGTCAAGGCGGCAGCTTACACCGCATCTGCCCGCAGCAAAATTGAAGCTGCTGGCGGTTCTTGCGAAGGGCTGGAATAATTGAAGAAAAGCGATCGCAAGATGCTGTCCATCAGGAAGTGCGAAATGCTGTCCGTCAGGAATCGCAAAGCGCCCTGAGAATTGCGCCTGGGTCGATCGCCACTTACAGCAGGAGTTTACCGCTATGGTCGTCAGTCGAGACAAAGCTCCAACTGCTCAAGAAACCTTTATGCAGATGGCGCAAGCAGCCGGACTTCGCGGTCGGCTGCTTGTCACCATTGGCCTGCTGTTCTTGGTGCGGCTGGGCGTTTATATTCCGGTTCCCGGTATCGATCGCGGAGCCTTTCAAGCAGCCATTGCCAACAACAACCTAATTGGCTTCCTCAACCTGCTTTCCGGGGGTGGAATTTCCACGCTCGGTATTTTCGCATTGGGAATTATTCCCTTCATCAATGCCTCGATCATTCTGCAACTGCTGACGGCAGCAGTTCCGTCTCTTGAAAATTTGCAGAAAAATGAAGGGGAAGCAGGTCGTCGTAAGATTTCGCAATACACCCGCTATGTGGCCGTGTTTTGGGCAATCATTCAAAGCCTCGGTTTAGCCTTTTTGGTGAACCAGTTTGCGATCGCTCCCGGCCCCTTGTTCATTGCCCAAGTCGTTCTTGCACTCACGGCTGGCTCGATGTTCGTGATGTGGGTGGGCGAACTGATTACCGAGCGCGGCGTGGGTAACGGCGCATCACTACTCATTTTCTTGAGCATTGTTTCCAGCTTGCCAACTTCACTGGGGCAAACGTTTGAACTGGCGCAGGCAGGCGATCGATCGCTTGTCGGTGGCATCGTCATCCTGCTACTTATCTTCCTCGTCATGATTGTCGGCATTGTCTTTGTTCAAGAAGGCACAAGACGCATCCCAATCATCTCGGCACGGCGGCAGGTCGGACGCAAGATGTATCTGGAGAAAAACAGCTACTTGCCTTTGCGCCTAAACCAAGGCGGCGTCATGCCAATCATTTTTGCCTCGGCAGTGCTGATTTTGCCTGCTTCAATCCTACAAATTTTGCCCAACAATCCGATCGCTACCCAGATTGCGAACCGACTTCAGCCCGGAACCTGGGGGTATGCAGCTCTATATTTGGTGCTGATTTTGTTCTTTAGCTACTTCTACTCGTCTTTGGTCGTCAACCCGATCGATATGTCGCAGAACCTGAAGAAGATGGGCGCGAGCATTCCAGGCATTCGTCCGGGACGGGCAACCAGCGAGTATCTAGAGCGGGTTTTGAATCGGCTGACGTTCTTGGGGGCAATCTTCTTGGGGCAGTCGCGATCGTGCCGACCGCAGTTGAAAACGCCACTCGCATTACGACTTTTCGAGGATTTGGAGCGACTTCACTGCTGATTTTGGTCGGCGTGGCGATCGACACGGCCAAGCAAATTCAAACCTACGTGATTTCTCAGCGCTATGAAGGAATGGTGAAGCAATAGTGGTACGACTGATTTTTCTTGGCCCTCCGGGTGCAGGCAAAGGCACACAAGCCTACTCGCTGGCTGGAAACTGCGGCATTCCCCACATCTCGACTGGCGACATTCTCCGCAGTGCTGTTACCCAGCAGACCGAGTTAGGGCAGAAAGCCCAAGCCTACATGGATCAAGGGGAACTCGTACCTGACCAGCTGATTCTTGACCTGGTGCGCGATCGACTCGGCCAGCCCGATGCCGTTCCCGGATGGATTTTAGACGGCTTTCCGCGCAACGTTTCACAGGCTGACTTTCTCGATCGTGTCCTTCAAGAGATGAGTCAAACCTGCGATTGCGTGGTGAATCTGGACGTTCCCGATGAAGTAATCGTGGGACGACTGCTGAATCGCGGACGCAAAGACGATCAGGAAGACGTGATTCGCAATCGCCTGGAAGTCTACCGCAAGCAAACCGCACCGCTGATCGATTTTTACGAAAAGCGCGAGCAGCTAGAAACAATCGACGGCAACCAAGCCCTCGAAATTGTCACTGCTGAACTGCACAAGCTGGTCGATCGCAAGAAGCAGCGTTGATTTTGGAGCTTGGCGATCGCTTTGAATCCCACGAAGAGAGGTCTTTTCGTGGGATTCAGCCTACTTGAAGATTTGTTAGACTTGAGATTAGTGCTTTTTTGTGCTATTGCTGTAGAGCCATTTTCTGAATTCGTCCCTAACCTCACCCTGGAGAAAACCACTTTGTCTAAACAAGATTTGATTGAAATGGAAGGAACCGTGACCGATTCTCTCCCGAACGCGATGTTTCGGGTGGATTTGGACAATGGTTTTAACGTTCTTGCCCACATTTCTGGCAAAATCCGCCGCAACTACATCAAAATTCTTCCGGGCGATCGCGTCAAGGTCGAACTCACCCCTTACGACTTGACTAAAGGCCGGATTACTTATCGGTTGCGAAACAAAAAATAGCGAGGCGACCCGCTTCGCTGCCTGCGAGCGCCTTAACACGTTGCAAAAGTGATTGTCAATCCGTGCGATCGTCTGGTATTATATTTAGTTTGTAGTCATGTGGTTAGTAGGGGACAATGAAAGTCCGAGCATCCGTTCGTCGAATTTGCGAAAAGTGCCGTGTCATCCGTCGGCATGGTCGCGTCATGGTGATTTGCGAAAACCCCAAGCACAAGCAGCGTCAGGGCTAAACGGCTGGGACTTGAAGAATTGTTGGTATCGATCGCTTCTTAACACAAAGCAAACAGGAGATTAGCGTGGCACGGATTGCCGGAGTAGACCTTCCACGCGACAAGCGTGTCGAAATTGGTCTGACCTACATTTATGGAATTGGATTGACGCGATCGAAGCAGATCATCGCTGCCACAGGCGTCAATCCCGACACTCGCGTTCGCGACTTGACCGATGCTGACGTTGCCGCCCTGCGCGATAACGTTGAAAGCAACTATCAGATTGAAGGCGACTTGCGCCGACTCGAAGGCTTGAACATCAAGCGCCTCATGGACATCGGGACGTATCGCGGTCGCCGCCACCGGATGGGCTTGCCCGTTCGCGGCCAGCGCACCCGCACCAATGCTCGGACTCGACGCGGCGGACGGCGCACGGTGGCAGGCAAGAAGAAAGCACCGAGCAAGAAATAACGCAGCAGCGGCAGCTTCAACAGAGCAGCTTCAACAGATTCAGTTTTCACAGCAAGAGGGCGAAACAATGGCGCGACAACCTACCAAGAAAGCGGGCGGCGCAAAGAAATCTAAGCGAAACGTTCCCAGCGGCGTGGCTCACATCCAGTCCACGTTCAACAACACGATTATTACGATTACCGACACGAGCGGTGAGGCAATTTCCTGGGCGTCTTCCGGGTCGAGCGGCTTCAAAGGTGCAAAAAAAGGCACTCCATTCGCGGCTCAGACTGCGGCAGAAAGTGCGGCTCGCCGTGCGGTCGATCAGGGAATGCGGCAGCTTGAGGTGATGGTGAGCGGTCCCGGTTCCGGTCGGGAAACGGCAATCCGCGCTCTGCAAGGCGCAGGCTTGGAAATCACGCTGATTCGCGATGTGACCCCGATTCCGCACAATGGCTGTCGTGCGCCCAAGCGTCGCCGCGTCTAAAACTCCGGTGGGATGAGGAAGACGGGTGCGAGAGCGGGGGCTTCGTACCCGATGTGCGATCGATTTTTTGGTGGGCAAACGGAGAAGGAAGGCTGAAGTATGACAGCGCAATTTCAGGTTGAGTGTGTAGAGTCCGACAGCGGCAACGATCAAAGCCTGTACGGGCGGTTTGTGCTGGAGCCTCTAGAGCGAGGACAGGGTATCACGGTTGGAAACGCTTTGCGGCGCGTTTTGCTCTCGAACCTCGAAGGGGCAGCAATTACCGCCGTGCGGATTGCAGGCGTAACGCACGAGTTCATGACCATTCCCGGTGTCCGTGAGGATGTTTTGGATATTCTCCTGAACATGAAGGAAATCGTTGTCAAAAGCTATTCGTCGCAGCCGCAGATCGGGCGCATTTTGGTTCAGGGACCGGCGACCGTGACGGCAGATCATTTTGAACTGCCTGCGGAAGTCGAAATTGTCGATCCTGGTCAGTACATCGCGACGATCGCAGCCGGATCAGCGCTAGAAATGGAATTTCGCGTCGAGAAGGGCGTGGGCTATCGAGCGATCGATCGCAGCCGCGATGAAACCTCGTCGCTCGATTTCTTGCAGATCGATTCGGTGTTTATGCCTGTTCGGAAGGTGAATTACACGATCGAAGATGCGCGGAGCGGCGGGGCGATCGACAAAGACCGCTTGGTGATGGAAGTCTACACCAACGGCAGCTTAACGCCGCAAGACGCCCTCAGCGAAGCGGCAAAGATCCTGGTTGACCTGTTCAACCCGCTCAAGGAAATCAAGTTTGAGCGCGTTGATGATGGCATGTCGGAAGATGTCGATCCAGTCAATCAAATTCCGATCGAGGAATTGCAGCTTTCCGTTCGGGCGTACAACTGCCTGAAGCGGGCGCAAATTAACTCGGTTGCCGATCTGCTTGACTACACCCAGGAAGACCTGCTCGAGATCAAAAACTTCGGAGCCAAATCTGCTGAGGAAGTGATCGAAGCCTTGCAGGTGCGACTGGGAATCACCCTGCCGCATGAAAAGGCGGCAAAGACCACCTGATTTTCAAAGCGGGGTGACTAATTAACCCCGCTCAATTTTGTTGTTTAACCTCTGTGCTGCTATGCGTCACCGTTGCAAAGTTCATCAACTCGGAAAACCCGCCGATCAGCGTCGCGCCCTTTTGCGCGCCCTGACCACCGAACTGATTCGGCATGGCCGGATCACAACCACCAAAATTCGTGCCAAAGCCGTGCGCGAAGAAGCCGATCGCATGATCACGCTCGCCAAAGATGGCTCCCTCGCTGCTCGTCGGCGGGCAATGGGATACATCTACGACAAGCAGCTTGTTCACGCCCTGTTTGAAAACGCCCAAACCCGCTACGCCGATCGCCAAGGTGGATACACCCGCGTTCTGCGGACGGTCAATCGGCGCGGCGACAATGCAGAAATGGCAATCATTGAACTGACCTAAATGCCATGTCTGTGCCTCCGCTGCTGCCAGGAGATCGAGAGGAATCGATCGACCACCGGATTGCCCTCGTCATTCAGTACGTGGGAACGAACTTTCACGGGTGGCAGCGGCAGCTCAATCAGCGTACCGTCCAAGCTGAGATCGAAGACTGCCTTGCAGCAATGTTACGGCGACAGGTGACACTGCATGGAGCCGGACGCACCGATGCCGGAGTTCACGCCGCAGCACAGGTCGCCCATTTTGACGCTCCTGCTGTTGTGCCCCCGCATCGCTGGGCAGGCATTCTGACCAATCGATTGCCGGACGATATTGTGGTGCGAGCTTCGGCTCAGGTTTCGTCTGATTGGCATTCTCGCTTTTCGGCCACCTATCGCCGCTACCGCTACACGATCTACACCGATGCAAGGCCAAATCTGTTTGTGCGTCCGTTCGCGTGGCACTACTATCACGGCGATTTGGATGTCGATCGAATGCAGGCCGCGCTCACGCCGATGGTTGGTCGCCATCATCTAGCCGCCTTTCACCGCGCCGGATCGAAACGTCCGCATTCGTGGGTAGACGTGCAAGCGGCAGAGTGCATTCGGCGGGGGGGCGTTTGTGCAGATCGAGCTTCAGGCCAGCGGCTTTCTGTACGGCATGATGCGGTTGCTGGTTGGGATGCTGGTGGAGGTGGGGCAGGGGGTGCGATCGCCCGCCGAGTTTACCGAAATTTGGACGACCGAACGCCGCGACCTTGTTAAGTACGCCGCTCCGCCGCAGGGACTTTGCCTGCTCAGAGTCGGGTACGACGATCTGCCGATCGATCCCGCCTTGTGGTTTGACACCCAGCCGCAATTTCTTTTACCTCCACCGCCCGCTAATCTAGATAAGGAGACATTTGAGAGTCATGAACAAAACCTTTGTGCCGTCACAGGCGACGCTTGAAAAAAATTGGTATGTCGTGGATGCGGCAGACCAGCGCTTAGGCCGTTTGGCAACTGCGATCGCCATGATCCTGCGCGGCAAAAATAAGCCGACCTACACCCCGCACATGGACACGGGCGATTTTGTCATCGTGATCAACGCTGAAAAAGTCGATGTCACAGGCAAAAAGCGCGAACAAAAACTTTATCGCCGTCACTCTGGCCGTCCGGGTGGGATGAAAACCGAAACCTTTGAAAAGCTGCAAGCCCGCATCCCTGAACGGATTATCGAGCAGGCGATTAAGGGAATGCTGCCGAAAAATTCGCTCGGTCGTCAGCTCTTTACCAACCTGAAAGTTTACGCTGGCCCCGACCATCCCCATGCGGCTCAGAAGCCCTCTGTTCTCACCATCAACACGATCCCCGCAGGAGATAACTAATGCAAGCGATTGATTCAGGCCGCGTTATGTATCAGGGTACGGGTCGCCGCAAGTCTGCGATCGCCCGTGTCCGCCTTGTTCCCGGCAGCGGCCAACTGACGATCAACGGCAAGCCCGGAGATCTCTACCTCCAGTTCAACCACGCCTATCTGAGCGCGGCGAAAGCACCTCTAGAAACGCTGGGACTGGAAAACGAATATGACATCCTTGTGACGGCAGAAGGCGGCGGACTCACCGGACAGGCCGACTCGATCCGCTTGGGTGTCGCCCGTGCGCTCTGCCAGCTTGATCCCGAAAACCGCAAGCCGCTCAAAATTGAGGGCTACCTGACCCGCGATCCCCGTGCGAAAGAGCGGAAGAAGTACGGTCTGCACAAAGCCCGGAAAGCGCCTCAGTACTCGAAGCGCTAGAGCGCAAATCGCTACAATAGAACCATCTTCATTCTTTAACTCATCATGGCAAAACCTGATATTCACCCCGAATGGTATCCCGAAGCTAAAGTCTTTGTGGACGGTCAACAGGTGATGACCGTTGGCTCCACCAAGCCGGAACTCCACGTTGATATTTGGTCGGGCAACCACCCGTTCTACACCGGAACGCAGAAAATCATTGACACTGAAGGTCGCGTTGAGCGCTTCCGTCGGAAGTACGGTGGTTTTGGCGAAGAATAGCGGCGGTTTGAGTTTAGTCGATCGCTCCTGCTGTTTCTTTTCGCTCCCGCTGCTATGGCCGAATCTTATCTGTTAAACAAGCTCAAATCCGTCGAGCAAACCTTCGACGAACTGACTCGCCGCATGGCTGACCCGGATATCGCCAGAGATCCGGGTGAGTTCAGCGGGTGGCAAAGTCGCGATCGAACCTTGAGGAAACGGTTGACACCTTCAACGAGTGGAAGAAAGCGCAGGATGATTTGCAAGATGCGCGGCTGATTTTGAAAGAAGCAGGCGGCGATTTGGAAATGCGCGAAATGGCTGCGATCGAAGTCGAAGAGCTAGAGGCGCAGCTTAATGATTTGGAGCGGCGGCTGAAGCTGCTGCTGCTGCCTCGCGATCCCAACGATGACAAAAAACATCATGCTGGAAATTCGCGCGGGCACGGGCGGCGACGAAGCCAGCATTTGGGCAAGCGACTTGGTGCGGATGTATTCGCGCTATGCCGAAGGTCAGCGCTGGCGCGTCAAGCTGGTGAGCGAATCGCTGGGCGAAATGGGCGGTTTTAAAGAAGCCGTTCTCGAAATTCAAGGCGATCAGGTCTACAGCAAACTCAAGTTTGAGGCAGGCGTTCATCGCGTCCAGCGCGTCCCCGTGACGGAAGCAGGCGGGCGCGTCCACACCTCAACCGCGACAGTCGCGATCATGCCGGAAGTTGATGAAGTGGAAGTGACGATCGACCCCAAAGATATTGAACTAACCACCGCGCGATCGGGCGGCGCGGGCGGGCAGAACGTCAACAAGGTGGAAACTGCGGTTGACCTGATGCACAAGCCGACCGGCATTCGGATTTTCTGCACCGAGGAGCGATCGCAACTGCAAAACCGCGAACGCGCCATGCAAATTCTTCGCGCCAAGCTGTACGACATGAAGCTGCGCGAACAGCAGGAAGCCGTCACGTCAATGCGGCGATCGCAGGTTGGGACAGGTTCGCGATCGGAAAAAATCCGCACCTACAACTATAAAGACAACCGCGTTACCGACCACCGCTTAGGCCAAAACTTTTCGCTTTCTCCAGTTTTGGAAGGCGACCTGGAAACGATGATTCAGTCGTGCATCACCCAAGACCAGCAGGAGCGGCTGGAAGAACTGGCGGCAGCAGGGGTCGGGCGTTGACGATCTAAGCCCTGTAAAATTCGGGCTAAAAGCTCAAGTCCGTTAAAACGGACTCCAGCCTACACGAAGGTGTAGCTGTTAACGAT
>JAAUTJ010000112.1 GCA_012031475.1 Leptolyngbyaceae cyanobacterium SM1_3_5
ACGGCGAATGACGCGATCGGGATTTTTGCTAAGAAGCGCGAGGGTGTTGTCTCCGGCTGAGGCGATCGACAGACACACCTGACCCGACTGCACGTTCATCGCCTCAAGCAGAATATCGGCATCTTCCCAACATTGGGCGTAGCGGATTTTTGAGAAATCGGCGCGGGTAGAAACTTCGGTGGTCAAGGTTGCGATCGTCATGCTTCACCTCCGGTTAGGGCGATTTCTCGTGCGGGTTCAACTTCGATCAGGCGGCGGACTTGGCCTGTGCTGCCGTTCATTTCGACGCGATCGCCGTCTTGGAGCCAGTCGAGAAGTCCGGGGAGGGAGACGATCGCGGGGAGGTTGAGTTCGCGGGCAACGATTGCCGCATGGGACAAGACGCCGCCGCGCTCGACCAAAACGCCTGCCGCACCGGGGAAGAGGAGAATCCAACCGGGATCGGTTTGTTTGGCGACGAGGATCGAACCGGGGCGGAGGACGGCGGTTTTGGGGTCGGTGATGATTTGGACGGGGGCGCGGATGATGCCGGGACAACACCCGATTCCGGTGCGATCGCTTCCCTCAGCAGCGATCGATCGGGTTGGAGTTGAGGGCTGGAAGTCGTGGGCGTGATTGACTGTGCCGTGTGTCTCGAAGCGATCGCCCGGAACCGCCGACGTTTCGTATTGGGCGAATTCGGCTTGGCGGAGGGCGATTAAACCTTTGAGGTCGGTGGTGGTCGTTGTGCCGTCGATGTATCCGAGGAGTTCGGGGAGTTCGAGGTAGAAGACATCTTGGGGTGAGTTGATCGCGTCGATCGCCCACAATCTGCGACCCAATTCAACGACAATGCGGCGGACGCGACCGAAGAGGCGAGTGCGTTCAAAGCGGAGGTTTTCGCGATCGCGCACTCGTGCCCGTGCCTGATGCAAAACGCGATCGAACACCCAACGACGAATTGGATTTCGGATCAGTTGAGCAACTTTGGCTTCGGCTTGTTGGCGAGGGGAAACGGTTGGTGCAGATTTGGTGATCGGTTGGCGGGCAAGCTGACCGATCGATCGCAGCAACATCATCGGATTGTCGTGCAGCGTTGGGCTTTCGAGCTTGAGTTCTTCGAGGCAGCGATCGCCAAATCGATCGAGATAATCGCGGTATTGCGTTTGGAATTGCGGCTGATTTTCCAGTTCGGCTGTGATTTGTGGAAGTGAACCGGAACAGAGAAGTTCTGCGAAATTGGGAGATTGGGAAGCTGTAATCGCCAGTTCGCGAATTCGTTTGGCGGGTTCCGCGCTGATCATGCCGCCTTCGCCGCCGATTAAGTCGTTTTGCAACGTGCCGGAGTCGTTGCACCATTTGACGCAGAGCGATCGCAGCAGACCGTAGAAGATCATTGCAAAGAAATCGTTGACGATCGGCGCATCCCAGCGGGTTAAAAGTTGCCGTTCCAGATCGTAATAGTGGGCAACCAGTTCGTCAGGCCGCATCACGGTGAGATCGATTTCCGCGAGGGCAGAATCGAGTCGTTTGTAGAAGTGGCGAATCTGTTTGGGAAGCGTGGCGAAATTGACGACCAGACCGCGCAGGGTGTTGAGGAAGCTGAGGCTGTCTTGGAAGCGATCGCGCCACGTTGCTTTTTCCAGCGTGGCAAGCACATCGGGCGGCAAAGGTTCCCGAACGCCCATCATCTGCTCCATGAAGCGCTGATTCATCTTGAATCCGGGCAGGAGGGCGAGGAGGCGATACCAGTTGATCAAGTTGTAGTAGATGCGTCCGCGAATCAGGCCGAGCAGACAGCGGAAGGTTGTGTCGTGGGAGGCGATCGCCCCTTCCGAAACGCCCATCATTCGGCAAAACTGACGATACACCTCGGCATAAGCGCGACGGACGAATGAGAAAGTGAGCGGAGTCGTGATGCCGCCGTAGCTTTCCGAGATATTGCTGTTGTCCCACAGAATGCGGGTTCCGTCGGGGTCGGGCAGTTGTGCCAACGTCGTGATCGGGCGGGCTTGCAAGAGGTAAAGTTTGCCTTGCGCGATCGCCCATTCGATATCTTGCGGACAATTCAATCGCTGCTCCACTTCCCGCGCAAGTCGAGCGATTTCTTGAACTTGAGCATCCGTGAGGGCGGGCTGTTCGGCCAAAACGGGATCGATCGCCTCCGTCACCACGCCGTTTTCGCTCGATCGATGCGCGATTTCTTTCCGAGCAATTTGCCGAGATGTGATGTTACCTGCTCGATCGACTTCGTAAGTATCCGCATCCACTTCACCCCCAACCAGAGCGCTACCGAGTCCATAGACGGCAGAGACGATCGCGACTCCGCGCTGCCCTGTGACCGGATGAGCGCTGAAGGCAACTCCGGCAACTTCGGCATCAACCATCTTTTGAATCAGGACGGCGGGCGCGGTGGCGGGTGGTAAATTGTGTTCTTCGCGATAGGCAACGATTCGATCGCTAAACGCCGATCGCCAAACGTCAAGAATTCGATCGGCCACTTGGTCGATCGGGACAAACAAAAAGCTTTCAAGTTGACCTGCGAAGGATCGATCGCCGTCTTCATCAAGGGCAGACGATCGGACTGCGACTCGTTCTCCGTTGGGGCAGAGTTTTGTGAGAGCGGCGGTGAGTTCGGCTTGGATTGTCGGGTGGAGGACGGTGGGAAAGCCCCCTAAATCCCCCACGAGTGGGGGACTTTGAAGACTGGCTCGGAAGTCCCCCACTCGTGGGGGGTTGGGGGGCTGGCTATCTTCAAACGCAGCGGGCATCAGTGCAATCCATTCGGGAATCGGAAAGCCTTCTAGCTTTGCCAGTGCGCCCGCCTTGCCGCCAAGCTGCTCGATCGATCCGGTCGTACCTACAATAAATTTCATCTTTCGCCTAATATCTTGCAGTTTTCACTTCTAAATCTGAAATGACGAAGCTCAGAACTAGAACTATCGTCCTTAGAACTCAAACTACGAACCTTTGAACTCGAACTTTGGAGGTTAAAGTTTGAATTGCGAAGCTCTGAACTTGGATTGCGAGGCTTTGAACTTGAAACTCCACGCTTTTTGCTCGATCGATGCACTCAAAAGCCAATCTGTTGAACCTGCACAGGGCATTTGCTTAGCTCAAAAGTAGCGGCAGCACCCCTAAACTTAAATTCACCAGCAGCGTCCAGATTCCCGCCATTAGTTCGATCGACTGTGCCGATTTCACGGTTGGACGCAGCCAGAAACGTCCTGCTAAGACGATCGAAATTCCCAGGAGAGCCAGCACAACAGCGATCGCCACCCAGTAGCGAATCTGGACGGCTGCACCGATCGCCGCAATTCCGGCAAGCCAGAGTGAACCGAGCCATGCGGCGATCGCATTCGTCTGTCCCCAGAGCGCAGTGTAGGTTTCAACTCCGGGTTCTTCGGCTTCGGGGGCGCGAATTTTGCGACCGAGTTCGATCGCCAGCCCGTTTGCGTAGCTGACTGCCAGAAACCAAAGGAGCGGAGTGGGAAAACTGCTCGATCGCAGCCAGTCGCAGCTTGAGGCATAGAGGGCGAGGAGCGGCATGATCGCCATGTGGGAGAGCAGATAGGCGATCGGATGGCTTTTCAGCCAGTCGGGAATGAAAAATTCGTGACGCATCAGGTTCGTGTAGAGCCAAATCAGTGCCAGCAGTGCGACGAACTTCCAACCGAGGGCGATCGACAGGCCAAGCTGAATCGTGGCGCATCCCCAGCCGATCGCCTTTAGTTCGCTCAGCGTCACCAAGCCTCGCGGGACGGGACGATAAGGCCGATAGCGGAAATCGTCCTCGAAATCTTTGAACTCGTCGGCAATTCGTAGTTGCAAAAAGGCGAGGAAGAGGACGATAAAGGCGACGATCGCGGCTCCCGGATCGATCGAACCGCCTGTCAACTGTTGCGAATAGCCGATCGCTCCGGCGCTGAAAATCGCGATCAGCAAACCGTGCTTGAAGACGGGAAAGCGTTCTTTTGGTAGATCCACCAGCGATTCATGGCTGTTCTCCCGCCGAAGATTCTGCCTTGCGACCGCGAGCCAATCGCTGATGAGCGCGGGCAAATTCATCGCTGCACATCGCGCCGATAATCGACAGTTCACCGGACAGCAATAAGGCCGCGCAAACTTCCGCAAACGCCTTCGCGTGTCCGGCTCCCGCGAGGCCGAGAATTTCGAGACAGGCTTGCTGACTGGGAAGGCTTGTGCCGCCGCCCACCGTTCCGACGATCAGATTGGGCAGTGTCACAGCGGCATAGAGCGCTCCGGTTTCCGTCACTTCAAAGCGCGTCACGCCGATCGCAGACTCCGCCACGCAAGCCGCATCTTGCCCGCAGGCGATGAACAGGGCGGCGAGTCCATTCGCATAATGTCCCTGAACGCCGATCGTGCCCGCCAGTGTGCCGCCGATCGCGGACATCCGCCAGTAGTTGACCATTTGTTCGGGTGTCGATCGCAACCGTTTTTTCACCAATTCCGCAGGCAGCGTTACTTCTGCCGTCACCTTTTTGCCGCGCACCGAGAGAAATGATTGGGCGCTGGCCTTTTTATCGCCGGACAAATTCGCTTCGACAAAAGCGTACTGCGGCGCGATCGGGGATTCGGCTCGAATGTAGTCGCAGACGGCTTGGGTGGCGATCGTCACCATGTTTTGGCCTGCCGCATCTCCGGTTGTGAACTGAAAGTCGAGATAGACGTGGTTGCCTTCAACCGTGATTCGCATATCGGTCAGCTTGCCGTGTCGCGTCGTGGATTCGGCAATTTGCTTGAAGGCGGTTTGCTGCGCGATCGCCCACAGCATAAACTTTCCGACTTCCTCCAAATTGCGAAAGGCAAAACCGGGGGCACGACTGACGCCTTCATTCAGCAGCATCGCCGTACAGCCGCCCACTTCGCTAATCAACTGTGCACCCCGACTGTAGGACGCGACTAAGGCCGCCTCGGTCGTCGCCAGCGGCACATAGTAGTCGCCCTGTGCAAACAACCCGTTCACCCGCAACGGCCCAGCAATGCCGATCGGCAATTTCACCGTCCCAATAAAGTTCTCGATATTGCGCTCATACCGCTGCATCTGCGCCTCAGTTTGAGCATCCAGCAAATTCGCCCGCGCCTGATCCGAAGCATCAAGAAGCTGCCAGCGTCGATCGATCGCCTCAGCCGAAATCCTCGCCCCACCCGGAACTTTGGCGGCAGGCGCGATCGATTTGGCGGCCAGATCGTGAGTCAGGGTTTCGATCGATCGAGCTTGGGTCAGTTGCGTCAGGTAGTCGCAAGCTTGCCGATAGTGTGTTGCCATAGAAGTGCATCTATCCGCTGACTGAGGTGAATGCGGGATATGCCTACTCTATGAGTTAGAAGCTGATTTGTTCGATCGACTGTACCAGTATGTAGTGCGGAACAGTTGGGCAGTTGGGGAGCAAATGCTTTTTTGTTGGTCTTGCTTGCTGATGCACGAATACAGTATTTTCGGGACCAGATATCAGTTCCATCTAGATTTTAAGGATTCATCTGTACTATCTTGTGAATGTCAAAGTAGTGCGTTTGAACTATGAAATCTAAACACCCGTCCGCAAAGCAAGAATCAATCAAACAGACCGAAGGCTTTCGGATGAAAATTTCGGAGAAAACGTTTACTGACTTACTGAAAGCGATCGTGATTCTTGGCTTGATCTTGGCTCAATTGCACGGGGTAAAGATTGAGCCAAAACCACAAATTCCTGCTTTGCCTGATCAAGAAATCTTGCCTTAAATTGTGGGAGAGTAGCAATGGCAGATCGAAAAAGAAAAGGACGTCCTGGAACATGGGAAGGTTTCGAGATAACGCGGCCTCGTCTCCCACTCAAGATTGCTGCTGAGATTGACAAAATTCGAGATCAGTTTGACGATCCTGAAGATGCTCTTGAGTTCATTTTGGGGTCTCTAGACCGCAAACCTAAAATGCAGCGCTTGAAATTCTACGACTTCAGAGTTTCAGCCACTCCAGGTATTACTGGTCAAAGCGAGACTGGTAGCTATGAAGAGAGAGATGTGCCATTGCTATTTCTCAAAAATCCAGAGAAATGCTTTTTGGCTAGAGTTGCTGGAGATTCAATGAAGGACGCTGGCATAACTAATGGGGCATTTATTGTCGTAGAGGCAATGAATCCACTTTTTCAAGCTCCCCCAAATCATTCGATTGTCACAGCAGTTGTAGAAGGCGATCAAGTGGTTATTAAACGATATCAGCAACGGCAAAATCACCATGAACTGTTGTCTGAGAATTCCAAGAGAAAATATCCACCAATCTTGATTTCCTCAGAAATGTCAGAACACCAGTCGGCATATATTTTTGGCATCTACCAACGTGTGATACCTGAATCACTCATTGATTACGTGAGTTTTTAGTGGGTGAAGTTGAAAGAGCGATCGCCTTCCTAAAATGAACTGGAGGGCGATCGCTTTTGCAAGCTGGATCGATCGAGGGGAGCGATCGGGTTTCTGTGAGTGGCTGGAGGGCGATCGCTCTTCCTTCCCAATCACGTATGATCGATCGCAAGCACTCTGCTGTTACAAGGAACAAATGGCGAACCTTACCTTAGAAAGTGAAGCACCACCGCTGAGAGAAGATGAATCCGGCGCAATTCGGGTTGGAAATTCGAGAGTTTTGCTGGAATTGGTGATTCGAGCCTTTCAGGATGGGGCTGCGCCAGAATCGATCGTGCAGCGATACTCCACTCTTTCGCTAGCCGATGTTTATGGGGCGATCGGCTATTATCTTCGACATCAGCAAGAAGTTGAAGCTTATCTCAAGCAGCGAGAACAACGAGCAGAATCAGTTCAGCAGAAATTGTCAGCAATCCAACCTGACCTTAACTTGATTCGTTCAAGACTACGCAGCAATAATCCTAAATCTTGATATGCTGCAATTGTTGAGCGATGAAAACTTTAACGGCGACATTGTTCGAGGATTATTTCTACGAAAGCCAAATTTAGATTTACTGCGCGTTCAGGATGTTGGTTTGCAAGGATTCGATGATCCAGCAATTCTTGATTGGGCAGCGAACAACGATCGAATCGTCTTGACCCACGATCGCGCAACCATGCCAGATTTTGCTTACGATCGACTCACAAGAAGTCAGCAAATGTCAGGATTACTTGTTGTTAATGACCGAATGTTAATTAAGCAGGCGATCGATGAACTACTGTTGACAATAACCTATAGTGAACAAGCAGAATGGCTAGGAATTGTGCTGTATTTTCCTCTATAGTCGAAAACCTGATGGCAGTTGTAAAAGAGACGACAACCATTCCGCAAGCTTCGCGATCGCACCTCACCAAAATCACCTGAAGTTCGATGCCTTCGCCGCCTCCGGGCGCTTTTGCAAAATGGGGAGCGATACGCTGCGCTGCCCAGAGCGAGTGGGGCGGTGGCTTTGCTGCCTTCAGATGTTCTATTTCTGTTAAATGAGGCACGATCGAGCTAGCGTTGAGTCAGTAATAGATTCAGTAGTAGAAATAATAGATCAGTAATAGAAATGACGGCATCAAGTGGGCCAGCGCAGATTATTTGGACTGAGCGCGGGCTGTCGAGTTGCAGGCACGAATTTTGCTGACCCAATTAAGCCACGCACTCATGCACCGTGCAGTTGCCTTAGTGCGCTGATGGCACGACAGCCAGTGACCAAGAATCGCTATACTATCGGAAATAGACTCTCTTACCAGCGACTATGACCTCATACGCCACTTCATCGGTTCGATCGGACTTGAGCGAATTGCGACGGCTCAAGTCGCTGCTGCCGCCAGAACTGCGAAGCTGGGTTTCGATCGAAGCCACCACAGCCGTCAATCCGCCTTTGATTACCAGCGAAGAAATCGGCAAAGATCAAGTCGAGGTACAAATCGATTTGCTCAAGTGGGAAGGCTTGGCGCTTGACCAGCGGAATTTGCTGTTTTGGCACGAGGTTGGCCGGATTCAAAACGATACGATTCCCCGCGACGGTTGGGAAATGGCAGCATTGGCGATCGGTCTGGGCGGTGCAGTCGGTGAACTGTGGGTGCAAGACGGTTTGCTGCTGGTGCTGGCCTTGGCGCTGTGTGGCGTGTCGGGCTTCCGTTTATATCAGCGCAACAGCAACGAGAAGACGCTCAAGGAAGCCTACGAAGCGGACGAAAAGGCGATCGCGCTTGCCACCCGCTTTGGCTACACCTTGCCCAACGCCTACAAAAGCTTAGGCAGCGCTTTGAAAGTGCTGATCGACCAGTCTTCCAGCAAGCGCCAGCGCAAACGCTACGAGTCTCGCCTTGAAGCCCTTAAACAAAGTGCCGCCAGAGCCAAATCCCGCACCAAGCCCGCTCGCGGTGAATCGGCTATTTAAGCCCGATCGATCGTCTAAACCGGAAAAGCTGCGGCTGAAATTTCGCTTGTATTCGCGCCCTTTTCGCTTGCCGCTCCGAACGCATCACGGCGTTTGGCGGCAGCGAGAGGGCGTTTTGCTGCAAATTCAAGACGAATTCGATCGCGTTTCCTATGGTGAAATTGCGCCGATTCCCTGGTTTGGCAGCGAATCAATCGAGCGGGCGATCGAGTTCTGCCACAGTCTGCCAGCCGAATTTGAGGCAGCGAAAATTGCTGAAATTCCTGACAGTCTGCCTGCCTGTCAGTTCGGCTTTGAATCGGCTTGGCGATCGCTCGATCGGACAGTCACGCTTGAGAAAAACCTGCCCTACTGCGGATTGCTGCCAACCGGAAGCAGCGCGATCGCAGCGCTCCCGTTCTTGACAAAAACCTATTCAACGCTGAAGTGGAAAATTGCCGTTGAGTCGATCGAAGAAGAACTCGAATCGCTGGAATACTTACTCGCGAATTTGCCAAAAACAACGCGATTGCGGCTAGATGCCAACGGCGGGTTAGATTTTGAGACGGCGCAGCGATGGCTGGAAGTGTGCGATCGATCGCCGCAAATCGAATTTTTGGAGCAGCCGTTGCCTGTCGATCGATTTTCAGAAATGCTGAAACTGAGTCAGAATTTTTCAACGGCGATCGCGCTGGATGAATCGGTGGCGACGATTGCTCAACTGCAAGCGGTTCACGCGCAAGGCTGGCGGGGAATTTATGTCGTGAAAGCGGCGATCGCTGGATTTCCGTCACAATTGCGCGAGTTTATTCAAACGCATCAGCTTCACGTCGTTTGGTCTTCTGCGCTAGAAACGGCGATCGCTCGTCGCTTCATTGAAACGCATCTGGTCGAGCCGTCTGCCTTTGCGCTGGGAATGGGGGTCGATCATTTATTTGCAGACAGCCACTTGTTGCAGATGCGATCGATCGCCTTGATGATGAACAGATATGGCAAAAAATTTAGTGAGCGCTTGGCAGCGACGCGGCGGCAAGCTGCTGATGGGCAATGCTGCTCATGACAATGCGCCGCTGCTGCAAGCAGCAACGGCGCAACGAACTCAGGAACTCCAGCAGATTGAAAACGGGGAATTGCCAACGATACTGTTGACGGAGTGCGATTCGATCGAGTTCCTAGCGGGACTGCTGGCAGCGGCGGCGATCGGAGCGCCGATCGTGCTGGCAAATCCGCAGTGGGTCGAATCGGACTGGCAACAGATCGCACGGATAATTCAGCCGAATTGCGTCTGGGGAGACTGTCCTATTGTTCCCAGTTCAGCGGCCACAAATGCAGTGCGCGGCAGCGTCATGATTCCCACAGGCGGATCGTCCGGGCAAATTCGGCTGGCGATGCATACTTGGCGATCGCTCACTGCCTCCGTTCGCGGCTTCCAAACCTATTTCAGCCAGTCTCAAATCAATTCCGTTTGCGTCCTGCCGCTGCATCACGTCAGCGGATTGATGCAGTTTTGGCGCGGCTACGTCACCGGGGGAACACTGGCGATCGCGCCGTTCAAATCGGTACAAGCCGGATTGCGTCCCGCTGTCGATCCGGCGACCTGCTTTCTTTCGCTCGTGCCGACTCAGCTTCAGCGCTTGCTGGATGGCGCGACCGACTGGCTGCGACAGTTTCACACGGTTTTGCTCGGTGGCGCACCCGCTTGGCCGGAACTGCTCGATCGCGCTCAAGCGCTGCAAATTCGCCTTGCCCCGACTTACGGCATGACCGAAACCGCTTCGCAAATTGCCACGCTGCGACCAGACGACTTTTTGCAGGGGCGACGCAGTTGCGGCTTGGTGCTGCCCCATGTCGAAATTCGCTGCAATCCGATCGAACCATTGCAGATTCGGGCGCGATCGCTCTGCTTGGGCTACTATCCGAATTTCTTTCCGTCGACGCGCCATTTGTACCCGACGATCTCGGCTACTTTGACGAATGGGGTGAACTGCACATCGTCGGG
>JAAUTJ010000113.1 GCA_012031475.1 Leptolyngbyaceae cyanobacterium SM1_3_5
AAGGCAACTAGCACTTCGTCGTCGATTTCCGGCAGGCAGTCGAAACCGCGCTGATTGCCTGCCCCCGCCGCGACCACTCGCGCCCAATTGCTGGCGTGGTCTTCGGTCAGGGTGGGAAACTTGACTTTGACTCGTCCCCAGCCTTCCGGGTCTTCGTTGTCAGTGACGATGCCGACGAGGAAGGTTTGTCCGGGGTTGGGTCGGGTGGAGGGGGCGATCGCGCTCAGCAAATTGCCCGACTGCATTCCCCGGACGCTAAATTCCGTTGTGTAGACGCGCTCCACGTACACATGCCGCGTTTCGCTGATGTAGTATTTGCCGCTGTGCGAACCGAGATTTTTGAGATCGACAATTCGCCCCGGACGAATATGCGGATTGCCTTCACCTTTGGCATCGGCGGTAACAAATTGTCCGCCCAGTTCATTACACAAAACCTGCGCCATTACGTCCGCTTCTTTGGGTTGAAACACAGGCTGATCGACCACGATCAGCTTCGGATTAGCGGGCTGTCCATTAAATGCGGTGCTGGTGCGGCTACCTTTTCCATTCTGAGTTTCTGTGAGTAGCTGCTCGGTTTGCGCTTTGGCGAGAATGGTGCGTTTGGTGCTGTAGTCCCAGCCGCGCACTTCGACTTCTTTGACCTGTTCGGCACTGGTCAGCCGGACGCGAAAGCTCTGCAAATCTTTCAGCCATTCCAGCTTCAAAGTTTGATTCGGATTCGACTTTGGCTTGCGAAAATTGAGTTTACCGTCCTCTACAAATAGCTCAAACCCAATTCGAGTGGCTCGATCGCGCAAAAACTCCATGTTGGTTTGATTCGCTTGAAACACATAGTCATGTGCGACTCCGCTGGCATCGATTGTTCCCGGTTCAATGCCCACTTCTTTGACGACTTTTTCGACAATATCTTTGTCGGTCATATTTTGAAACGATCGATTATGTCGTCCCCGAAATAATCGATGCGAGACATCATAGCCGCGCACCACGACGGGAGCCTGGGTGCGTTCAGTGAAGTGGGTTTCGATCGCCGTAATCTCTCCCATTAGGAGAATGTCTTGTTTCTCTTCCTTAAATTCTTGAGAGTCGGTGCTGGCGTGAAAGCCAATTTCGATCGAATTACCAATTTTGAGCAGGTCTTGATATTTCCAGGGCTGATCCTGCACAGTACCCGACTGGTAATCGTTTCGGATGACGAGCGTAAACATTCCGGGCTGATGCAAACTTTCTTCGACAAATGCTTGCAGAATATCTTCCATCAGCGTATCCGGCGCGTCTGCTCCGTCAATTTTGAGAGTGGGTAGCGATCGATAAGTCCCAGCCATAATTTTGAATCTCAAGATTTTTTGATAGCAAGTATTTCTGTGAATTATCGACCTGGCTTCTTAGTTTTACGAGCATCTATGGTGTCAGTGCGATCTTCAGTTGCTCTAGGCATCCGAGCGCTTTCAGAGGGAATTCCGTCTGTTTCCTTAAGCGTGAGACTGTCTACAACTGCCCGCACAGGTGTCCCGTCTGGCAAAAACATCGTCAGCTTGTAAGTGACTCGCTCAACAAAACAGTATTTGAGATAAATCTCTGTACCCCAGGCAAAGGTGAAGATGGGAGGACGTTCTTTCCCCTTCACAAATTTAACCGCTTCTTTCAAAGGCTCAATGTATTTCTTCACCACATTTCTGTTGCTGTCATTTTCGTATGTGTCAAACAGAATGTTGCTAATTGTAATTTTGTAAGCCTGGATATTTGAAAAGCTGACCTTTGGCTTACCTGATGCTTCTGATCGCGTCCCTGCATTATCAGATGTTTCCACAATGCCTTCAAATGCAAGCTGAGTCGGATTAAACAAGAATTCGATCGGATTGACTCCAGAATCTTCTCCGGGTGCAGCCTTCAGCGTTGCTTTAACTGGGTTGGACATGGCGATCGCTCCTTTGTAATCAATTACTGTTGCTTTTATCGGCTGCGCTCTCGCTCTTGCGTCAGCTTTTGTTGAATCAGTTGATAAACCGCCTGAGTTAGTTCTTCAAGCTGGCGTTGCGGCGGATATACCATCGCGGTCGGCTGCTGTTGGGCATTGGGTGAATTTGGTTGTGCTGTTAGCTTAATCGATTTGAAGAACTCAGGGCTAATAATATCGATCCAGGGTAGATGATTTGCCGTGATATGAAAATAACGTTCTTTTTCAATCGCCAATCGATCGCGAATTAAGCCATAAACTAGTTGTGCAAATAGCTCTAGTTGCTGCTCATCGATCGCTTCTTGCGGTGGTGTCGGAGTGGCAATCGGACTGATAAGAGTGTACTGCTGTTCAGAATTAGCTTGAGGGGATTGTGAATCAACGGCGGGAGTTGATGGCGAGCGCTCTGCGATCGGACTAACAAGTTCTTCAGTAACCGGAGATTGCAAATTAAACTGTTGCTGCCACGCCTCAGAATTTTCACCATTCGATTCAGCCAAAAGCCCATCAATGCTAGACCAAGTATTAGGAGCGATCGATGGAGATGCTGGTTCGATCGCCTCGAAGCCAGATTGTCGATCGGCTTTGTTCTGCTGTGAATCGAGTTTTGGCATCAGCAAATCAGGCGGTTCAGCTAGTGGTTTTGCAAGTCCGAGCGGCTGACGTGGAGAAATGAATTCTGCGTGATTGGCCTGAATTGTATCTATGCTGGACTGCTCGACAGCGGGAGAGATCGAAAGATTCGATCGCGCCGATTGCTGTTGTTGTGATGGGTCGATCGCGCTGGCAGATTGTTCGGCAAGTTCTGCTTTTGCCTGAAGCATTGGCTCTTGAATTGCGGGTTGAATTTGCTCTTGTTCTGGCCTTTTGGCAACATTTGCAGTTGAGTTTGCTTCTGTCAAAACAGTTTCATTCGCGATCGAAGCTGGCTGATTAAAAGAGGCTGTAATGTCTGAAGGCAACGCAGTAGATTTTGCTTCTGGTGCTTGGCGCGTCTGAATTGTTTCTTGTGCCTGTTGTGCAGAATTTTTGCCTGGTTGATCTGAGGATGAAGGAACGATCGCTGCTGGTAGTTCCTCTGAAGATGCCGCCGTTTCAGCCTTTATCATTTCTGCCTGTCGCTGAATAGTTGCAGATTCAGATGATAGAGGCAACGGTTCTAGCGCAGTTGAATGATCAAGAACTGGTAATATTTTTTGTTGAGTGGAAGGAGATTGATTTGTTGGCTCAATTTGTGGCTGAATGGCAAGCGGCGCGATCGATTGAGGCTCAGATAACGCAGGTAGCCTAACAGGTCGATCGCTTGAGGGCGGCTCCCTAGCGAGTTCTTCTCCAGGTGCGTTGACTGTTTCTGGAGTTGGCAACTGCGGTAGAGAAGCAACAGCTTCAACAACTTCCGGTTCAACCGTTGACTCCTGATTAGCTTGAATCTGAGGCTGATTGGAGGGCGGTGCAAGAAACGATCGCTCCTGCGACACTTGCGGAGCCGTGACCTGAAGCGAATCAGCTTCCGCCTCCGGGTTTGGCGATCGCGGCGATTCAGAAGGCGGCTCAGAAGATGGTTCGCTCAGCGATCGAGTCGGCTCGGCCAAATCGGGCTGTAGTCTTTGTTCTAAATCGGTTGCCCTTTGGAGCGGTGCGATCGCTGACTCAAACTGAACTGGCGATCGCTGAATTGAATCGTCAATTGAATTATCAGAAATTGGAGCGTCCGGAAGTTGATTGTCAGGAAGTTGATCGTGAGGTTGTGAAGTCGTTTGCCTCGATGCAGCTTCAGATTCTAATGGAGATGGATGCAGGCTTTGATCAAAAGTCGATGCCGTACCATGCTGTTGAAGCGGAGGCTGAGAGCGAGTTGCTTCTAAGGTTAACGGATTGGGAACTGGCTCGATCGACCGCTCACGATTCAATTCATTTGTCGCTGAATTGTGGTTTCTGTTGCAGCGATCGCTTCAGGCGAATTTAAGGCTGCGGATGTAGAGTCTAGCTGACGTTGCACAGTCGGATCTGACGCCTGTGTTGTTGGATGGGTTGCTGTTGGATTGGTTGCTGGAGGTGCGATCGTATCAGAGGCCGAAATGATGTCTTCTTCAACGGTAAAGACTGGGTCAGCGATCGGCTCAACCTGCATTGAATTTTGAGCTTGATCGGCGCTCGATCGCTGTGGTTCTGCTTGCCGCTGAAGCATCGCCGGACTGTTTTGAGAATTACCCCAATCTGTCGCGGCATCGTTGGTTGCTGATTCCTCTTCAGATTCATTAAAGACTGGTACGGGCGGTTGGAAAATGTCCGCTTGGGGAGGAAGCGATCGTAGAATTTCAGGCTTTGATTGAATTGCAGGCGTTGATTCAATTGCCGGAGTAGATTTCGCTTCAGTATCGGTTGAAGTTTGAGTGAAAGGGTTGATTGGTTGAGGCGATCGCACCCCTAATGGCGAAGTGACTTCAGCAGGCGATCGCAACTTAAACTGTGCCTGAATTTGAGTTTGAATTTGCTGATGGATGCGATTGAGAGTAGGGATAGCTCCCTGCATCATCTGCCCCATCTTTGTAGTAGATGGAGTTGCTTGATCAAAGGACGGTTCTGATTTTAAGGAAAGAAAATTTGCGGGTTGAGTCAGCGGTTGACGATCGGCAAGCGGCTGACGATTTCCCAGTGGTGCAAGCTCGTTTATGGTAGAAGAATCTGGGTTAGGGCGATCGATCGAATCAATCGATTCTGTTAATTCAGATGCAACAAAAGGTTCAACGAACTGAGCGGTAGCACCAGGGGTATTTGCTGATTCAGGTAACGCAATGCTGTCTTTTTGTTCAGGCCGTGCTTGAAACGTTGCTTGCAGTTTTTGCCCGAGTGTGGGTGAAAGGCGACGCTGAAGCGAGCTGCCTGTTGAAAACTGTCCTAAAGGAAGTCGGGCAAACCGCTGAACAGTTTGTCCTAAAGGAATCGATGCAAGCGGTTTGTATAGCCCTGGCTCCATATCAACAGCTTCCAAATGGCTCAGGTAAAGTATCCTGAATCTTTAACTCGACCTTGTGAAAGTTCTTGGGCACCACCGCCTTTTGCTTTGTTTGTAACTTTCAATCCTTCATAGGCTAACGTCAACTCTTCGATCGCCACCGTGTTTGAATTGGCTTGTAGAGCAGGCGCTTTCCAGCCAACCGGAACTGCTCCAATTAGCGTCCAGCACTGCATCGTGTCACCCGCCTGATTGAACAGCAAAATATTAATATTGCGCCGTTTGTTTGATTCGCCTGCCAAGATTGATTGAATCCATTCCCAGAACGTCAAATTATTTGTAATTCCTCTCTTTAACGTGATGTTAGAAAACTGCGCTTGACCCAGTAGAATGCGCTGCTGATCGTTCACACCGCCTTCCATCTGAGTCTCATGCTTAATCTGAACGCTTAACCCAGAACATTCACTAAATGAAGCCGCGATCGTGCTTTCCATTTCCACATAGAAGCGGTTAGCGGTGACATAGTTGAGCGTATCAGCATCAGATACCATTAGATTCTCCTTCCATAGCCGGATCGATCGCGCTGATTTCGTAGCTCTTCAGCCATTAGTTGATAAACTCGATCGCTCAACTGCCGCAGCAAAATTGGGTCGTTCAAAAGCTGTTCTGCTAGCTTGTTTAACTGCTCTACATCAGTCATTTGCCTCACCCCAAACTTCACTTAAAAGCTGCGGAATTGGCTGCTGCGGAATTAGCCCGACTTCACTCATTAAGTACTGTCCTTCTGTCGTCTTCAGCATATCTGCAAGTGCAGATCCCGCTCTAGAACCCTTCCGATAAACAAGGTCAAGATTATAGGTAAGCGGATAGTTTTGAATGTTTGGCAAATAACTTCCCTTTTCGCCACACAGATCAATATCGCGATCGATCACACTGCCATTCGATCGCACCAAAACTTGTCTTTCCTGCACCCCATTCCGAATCGCAAGCGGATAAACGGAACACTGATCAAACATTCGCCCTAATCGATCGAACCCAATATTAATGATGCTCCGATCTTGGGACTGGTTTGCATCAGACCAAATGCGGTTATACACATCATTAGGGGCGCGATCGCTCTTAGCAGCTTGCTCATCTCGTGCCTTTGCTCTAGCTCGTAACCGCCTAAATTTTTCAATCAGCGCAGCGTTATTTTCTAACACTTGTCTCTCAAAGTGCCGAACCGTTTCTCCGTCTTCCGAGAAAAACAGCTTGACTCGAAACTGTTGCCCTGGAAATTGCACTGTATCTGTCGCTGTATCCGAGGTATAAAGCTGGCGCAGTTCTTCAATGCTGATCGATCGATTCATTTCTTGAACCGCAAGAGTTTTGTTGAAGTGATAAGGGTCGCTGAAGGGTACAAACACAACGAGCGCATCATGAGCGACTGTTTGCTTTTCTAGCCCTAAACTTTCCAATTCATTGTCCGGCTGTGTCATAAAGGCAACATCAGCTTCTCGACTGACAAGCTGATTAATCACATTTATATCTTCCACCGATTGAGCGGGATCGATCGCAATTTGGGAATGGCGATTTTCGATCGCCTCAATCAAGTTTTGGGGTAAAACATTGACTCCTAAAGCATGATTTGAAACAAACTGCCGCGCCATTGCATAGTGCCATGCTCCTCTCGGTTCAACCACATACGTCAACCTTGAGGGAGCATCTACTATGCTTGCAATTCTTACCTCTTCCAAACTGCGAGTCGGTTGGGAAGGAGTAGGCGAAGTTGTAGTCCTGAAAGGTTGCTCTTTAAGCGTCAGCCAGCCGACAAAGCCAATCAGTCCTGTCATTAAAAATGCGATCGCTAAAATCAGCCTGATCCGATTAGCTTTGCGGTCTTCTTCAAGCGGAACTTCTGCGGAAGCTAACAAAACTGACTGCGACGATTCAGGTAGTTGTAGCAGCGTATGCAAGGCTTCTTCGGCTGTGTTAAACGGCTGAATAATTCCCAATAATCGCTGAATAAAATGCAGCAAAGGCGGATCGTTTAGGTCACAAATTATCTGTTGTTTTCCTTCATCTCCAGTTAAAGCACCCCCTGCTAATTGCAGGCTGACTTTCCCTAAATTTGCTAGATCTTGCTGAACAGAACCGAGATCTTGAGATGATTGGCGATCGATACATGAAATCGTGGCGAAGCGATCGGATAAAATAGATGCTCCCATAGCTCCAAATCAGATAGGTAGATAAAGAACTGGCGATCGGCATTAGCTGCGCCTTCAATCTGCCGAACCAGTAGACTTTTCAAACTGAGATTTCCATGTGGTAAGCCACGTTCTGAATCACCAGATGGAAAGTGAACTCGATAGGCCGTGTGTAAAAATCTCAGGCTCTCTAAGACTTGACGGAGCAGTTCACGAATCTGCGGTGCGCTCATCAAGCCGTGTTGCGCGAGATAGGTTTCTAGCGTGGTGTTGTGATTGATCGGTTTGGTGATCAGGTAACAGCTTCGCTCTTTAGGAAGGGCGATCGCGTCAATGAGCTTAACAATCCGAAAATCTGGTCCGTGCCCAATCTTTTGATTCAGTTCAATCAGCCGTTCAAAGGCTTGCTGACGCTCTTCTAATTCACCTGAGTTTTCATAGTCGAGTAGCTGATATTCTTTGATTAGAACAGGTTCATCGCTGCGCGTTTTGCCTGTGTATAATCGAGTGTTTTGATCCGTTGAAAAACAAGCTTCGATCGTGTAGCTATTCCAGCGACTTTTAATCGGCGTTCCAACGGGAAGATGAGACGCGATCGTCGTGCTGCTTTCAGTTGGAATGAAGGGTTGTCTGACACCTGTATAAACAGGCGAACTGTAGGCAACGGGTGCAGCTTCCACAGTCAATTCGGCTGGAGTGTTGGTCGGTCGATCGCCATTCTGCTGCTTTTCCCCTCCAGGCAACTGAATGTTTTCATATCGCTCTTGCGCCGATCGTTGCAGTGCTTGCGTGATCATCTGCACGGGATAGCGAACGAAGTTTGTGCCCTCGCTGGCCTTGCGCCGAACTTCATTCACCACATCCACAAGTCTCACGGGCACGATCTCCTCTGGGTTAAGACAACCAGCAAAGTGTCAAGATGAAGGTTCTGAGTCTGCTACTTGAGCATTAATCGGTTTACTTTGCGGCTCGTCTTCTAAATCATTAATGCGGCGATAAAACTGATACAAATAATTGAGATCGCCTGCAAACAATCCTTCAATTACAGTCGGGCTGACTTCTTCAAGTGCGCCTAATCGGGTGATGACACGAGAGAGAATGATCACCGTTGCGTAAGCTGGATTTGCTTTGACTCGTGGATCGCGTAGAGGAACGATTTCATCGATCGCTTTTGCTAATCGCATCACTCCCTTGCGATGCAGGTTTCCTTCTCCATCCAAATATCCTTTCGGCAGCGTAAATTCAAATTCAGTCTGAAACATCGAAACCTACTGAACACGAACAAAGGTTTCCACCGCAATTTCAAGCTCTTCAATTTCGATGTCGGTACTTTTGGCGCTGACATCCGCAGCGGTATAGCGAACAGGCCAAGCTTTTTGGAAGTTGAATCTCGCCTGTTCTTGGCCTGCTTGATCGTAAATGACTAAAGAACCGTCGCGAAGCTGTTCACCCCATTTGCCCGCTTCAACCTGAGCAAACCAGTTCCACAGCGTCATTGAGTTGGTCATGCCGCGACGCAGCACAATGTTTTCAGTTTTGGTGTTGCCGGGAACTTTTGTGCGAATTACGCGACCCGATTTTGCCTTTGCCCACTGTTGAGGCGCAACTTCGCAAATTTCTGCCACATCTTGGCTGCGCTTAAAACCGCGACATTCCAAAAAGGTGGCATCAGCGGTATCGTTGCCGCCCGTTAAGCTTAGCTCCAAATAGAAGCGGCTAGCAGTCAGCAATTCTGAAAATCGGGGTGGTTGAGTTTCCGGCATGAGAACTTATTGGACTCGCTCGATGCCTTCGTGGACTAGCTCTAGCGTTTCGTTTGCCATGTTGCTGTCAGCGGCGGTGAAGCTAGGACCTTCATACTTGCAGGGGTAAGCTAACTTGATTTCCCAGCGAGCCTGCATTGCACCCGCTTGATCGTAAGCGCTGACCGAGGCGGCTTTACGACTGCTTGCCCAGTCTGATTTGCCGCTGTCGTTGGTGTTGCATTTCTTGTACCACGTATACAAATCTGTGTCAGTGGTTGCCACCAGTTTCACCGTTACGTTGGTGAACTTCTCGGTTGTGGGGGTTGCTTGCCGTATTCTTCTTCCCTCTTTGCTAGAACCATGAACTCCACCATCCCCCGCAACGGGCGATTCAACAGACAAACCAGAGACTTCTAGAATCTGCTTTTCGGAAACTCCATCGGCCTCGAAGTAGAACCGACAAGCTGTTAATAGTTCGGCCATACGATCGCTCCTTTGCTAATCGATTAGTGTGGGTTGGTCAGAGTGGGGGTGCAGCAGTCGGAAAACTATACCTTGCAATTTGCGATCATCGATCGCCCGACTGCTGCGCCCTTACGGAGGCGCGATCGCGCCTCCAGCCTCAGATCAGCCTTGCTCTTGGGTCGGGTCCCACTGGCTGATGCGGAAGACGACAAACTCGGCGGGTCGGACGGGCGCGATCCCGACTTCGACGTAGAGAAGACCTAGCTTCATGGTTTCTGGAGTGTTTAGTTCCGCATCGCACTTGACGTAGAAGGCTTCTTCTGGTGAACTGCCAAACAGTGCGCCTTCTCGCCAAATTCGCTCCAGGAAGTTCTTCACGGTTCGCGTTACCCGCGCCCACAGGTCTTCATCGTTGGGTTCAAACACTGCCCACTGGGTTCCCTGCTCGATCGACTTGGAAATGTAGCTCATCAGGCGGCGAACGCTGATGTAGCGCCAGTCAGTATCGGCTTTTTCGGTGAGGGTGCGTGCGCCCCAAACCAGTGTGCCGCGATCGCGAAACTTGCGGATGCAGTTGATTCCCTGCGGATTGAGCAGTTCTTGTTCGCGGAAATTCGTGTCGTAGGCGAGTCCGATCACGCCTCTGGGAACTTCGTTGGCGGGCGCTTTGTGAATGCCGCGTGACTCGTCAGTGCGGCACCAGATGCCCATCATGTGGCCGCAGGGCGGAACGAGGGTTGGCTTGCCGTTATCACGCGGATTGGGAACTTGAATCCAGGGATAGTAGAGCGCGGCAAATTGCGATCGCCGTCCAAAGTTGTCCATCAGCCACTCTTCTACATCCTGCGGCTTTTTGCTGCTCCGGCGAAACCGGATTGAGGCCGCGAC
>JAAUTJ010000114.1 GCA_012031475.1 Leptolyngbyaceae cyanobacterium SM1_3_5
TGGCGTTGAGCCGTGAGTGCCGTTGAGGTTGAGGGGGGAGCGAATGCGATCGGCTCTGCCCAGCTAGCGAGTTCCTCCTCCCACCCGCCGACCTGGAAGTCCTCTGTTTGGAGGTTGATAAATCTGGGCAACAATGACGAACTGATCTGGCATTGCCGCCTCGACCGTCACTTGTGTAGCGCTATAAGGTGGAACAGCAACATTTAGTGATATCAGAAGAGTCATCTGTAAAGAGACATGAGAAATATTCATTAGACTTTTTCCAAGGAAACTGAACCCTTGAGGGGTTGAGATAAATGAATATGCTTACTGAGCGAGATAGAGCGATTTATCCAGGCGATCGGGCTGTGTAAAGTGCAGTAGCAAAATGTGTTGAAACCTGAATAAGCTCAAAGAACAATCTGCTCGCAGTGCCTTTCCACTTACGGCTTTACCTATAGTGATTTTTGAGAAGCCAACAGTGACGAAAGCAAATATTGATGCATTGAAATAAATGAGCTACTTCAATTCACAGGTTAGAGAATAGCGTCATTAAATTCATTCAGTGTTTCAGCAGTTTATGCAATCAATTCCAGTAATCACGATGGCTTAATTGCGAAGTCAGATTACAGAAAACAGCAAGTTTTTTAGACTAGACTAGTCTCGTCAATCTGAAGAGAAAAGAATCCGCGATCGATTGCAGGAAACTGCAATTGGCACTACTAGAAGCTGCATTAAGAAAACGGAGAAAGTGGAATGACTCCTATTAACTGCCTGCTCTACAGTAGTTGGTAAGTTCAACGTGTCATTCAAAAATGAATTTGTGCTGGTAGGAATTTTTACTGTAGCTCTGTTATGGCTTGCTGCGTCTTACTGGCAGATGCAGCAAGCCATGCGCTGGTGGTTTCACCGCGAAGCGATCGAGCGAGCAGCACAAGCAGACCAAATTCAAAACGGGCTGGTTCAGGATTTATTTGCCATGCGGCTATGTCTGCACTCACTTCCAATGGGTTGTGCAGAAGCAGTTAAGCAGCAACAGCAAGCCTGTCTGATCAAAGCAGAAGCGGTACATCACAGCCTCACGGACTTGAGTGCTGCACTAACACCTCTCTACCTGTGCGAGAGTTTACCCATCGCGATTCGATCGCTCCTTGGGCAGTGGCAGTCAATCCATCCACAGTGCAAAATTCAGTTCGACACATTGGACAGTTGGCAGGCAGAACCGAGTGAAAGCAATTGCCTAATTCTCGCCCTATTAGAAGCATTGCTAAAGATTGCTGTTCCGCTTAACTCGTCTGTTCAGTTACAACTTAGCCTGAATCAGCGATCGCACAGCTCAATACTGGCAATAAAAATTACATATTTTGATCAATCATCTCGGATCGCTGTAACTCGTGCTAAAGAATTAAATTATCTATGTCACTGCTTTAGCTGTCTTGTGCCGGGACGATGTCGCTATCGGTGTCGATCGCAAGCAGCAACGTGGCAGTTGCAATGGAGACACGCACGACCAGCCTAACGAACCGCAGACAGTGGAGTTTGATCATGCAATCTACTTCTAGCCCGCCGAAGATCGTTGCGATCGACGACCACGCTATGATTTTGACTGGCATCGTTGATTTGCTCAAGCAGAAATATCCCGAAGCAGAAGTTTGGGTCGCGCAAACAAAGCAGGCCGGACAAGAATTAATCGCGAGTCAGCATCCTGACCTGGCGATCGTGGATTTAGCGATTCCAAATCAAACAGGCAGCAAAGCAACAGCTGAGAATGGAGTTACTTTACTCGAAGGGCTGATGCAGCAGTCGCCACTGCTTAATATTGCCGTACTCAGCGCCAATGCCAATCCATTAGTTCGGTTGAAACCTCAAATTGATAATCATGAAGGCGGATTTACGGTTTCGGACAAGGGCTGGGCGATCGAAGAAATTGTTAAACGAGTCAACATGGCGTTAGAAGGGGGCCGTTTTCTGCCAAAAGAAATGAAGTTAGGACTGGAACTCAAGTCGGAGTGGTTAGAGATGCTCAGGCTCGCTTTTGAAGAAGGCTTAACTGATAAGGCGATCGCACAGCGGATGAGCGTTGCTGAGAAAACAGTGCAAAACTATTTCACCAAAGTTCAAGATGTCCTCGAAATCTATCGGGAAGACGGGCATAATTTGCGATCGCAAACGGCTCGAAAAGCGCGAGAAGCAGGATTAATTGATTGAGCAAATCATGAAGCGAATCAAGCCTCGATGGAGAGGGCTTAAACGAGAATTCAAAGTTTGGCAGGTTGGGGCAATTCCTGGCCTTATCGTGATTGCTCTCGTGCTGCTACTGCGAGCAGCGGGAATGCTTCAACCTCTGGAATTATGGGCATTTGACACGTTCATGCAGCTTCGGCCTCCAGAATCTATAGACGAGCAAATTTTGATTGTGGGGATTGATGAAAAAGACATTCAATCAGTCGGTACTTATCCTGTCCCAGATGCTCAACTAGCTGATTTAATTGAACAACTACAGGCAAGCCAGCCGATCGCGATTGGACTCGATATTGTCCGCGATCTTCCAGTTGAACCGGGTCATGCAAGATTGATTGAGGCATTTCGCACAGCCAATGTTTTTGGCATTGAGCAGGCACGGTCAAACGGAATTGTTAGAACCAAGCCGCCTCCCGCCTTACCACCTGAGCGAGTTGGATTTGCCGATTTGATTGTTGACGATGACGGAACATTACGACGGGCACTGCTCGGCACTCCAACCGGAACTGAATACAAGCTTTCCCTGCCATTGTTACTGATGGAGCGCTATCTATCCGATCGAGGCTTCGTAATGGAAAGTAGCGATCGAGATGAACAAACAGTCCGCTTTGGCTCAACTGAATTCACGCGATTTCGTAATCATTCTGGGGGCTACGTGAATGCAAATGATTATGGTAATCAAATCTTAATTAACTACCGCAGCAGCAAAAGTCCTTTTCACGTCGTATCCCTAACTGATGTCTTGCAGGAGCGAGTTGACTCCGCATTGATTCACGATCGCATCATCTTGATCGGCATGACGGCAGCGAGCGCGGGCGACATTGTGCAGTCGCCTTATGGAGAAACCTACGGTGTCAAGATTCACGCCCAAATCGTCAGCCAAATGCTCAGCAGCGTGTTGCAGGGACGACCTTTACTAAATGTTTGGAGCGATCGATGGGAATACTTTTGGATTTTAGGTTGGGGAGTTTTAGGAATTAGCCTTGCTCGCTTTTTCGTCTCTCCGCTCACCATTTTGGCTGGCCTAATTGCATCTAGTGTGCTGTTGATTGGCGTGAGCTATGCTGCTTTGGTTGCAGGCTGGTGGCTGCCCGTTGCACCAGTTCTACTCGTTCTCGTCCTCAATGGTGCGGGACTAACTGCCTCGCTATTTTATCGCTACCAGCAGGATCTGCAGGCTCGCCTGCGCGATCGACAGCTGGTGATTGAGCAAATCTACACCGCAGTTCATAACATTCCTGTTCAAACACTTAAAGGCATTCTCAGCAGTGTTCGACAAGGCAATGCTTCTCCTAATCACTTCCATGAAGATTTAGAGCGACTAGAGCAAGAATTAAGAGCGATCGAAGAGTCAGTACGGCAAGAAATATTGGCACAAGATAACCTTCATCTTTGCGGCGGGGTCAAGCTAAATCTTCAACATCCGCTTCATCAACTATTGCACGAAGTTTATCGAGCGACAGTAATGCGATCGCGTGATTTCCACGCCTGCAAAACGTGATTAAAATTGTTTCGTTTGAAGAAGTTGACGATCGGCGGTTAACGCTTGAGCAGAAACAAGCAGTTTGCCGATTTACGGAGGAAGCACTCTGCAATGTTGGCAAGTATGCAGAAGGAATAACGCGCCTAGAAATAAGCTGCAAAACCTTGAATGGCTGGAACACTGTTCGTATTGCAGACAACGGGGTAGGAACGAAGCATTCTTCAACTTCAAAAGGTGGATATGGAACCCGACAAGCTGCTAACTTAGCTCGACAACTTGGAGGAAGATTTCGACGAACCCCAAATTCTCCTCAAGGAATAATTTGTGAGCTTAGCTACCCCGTGAGTCGCTCCTGGTTTCAGTCTTTATGGAAACGCAAATAGAATAGAAACTTTAATTTCTCAAGATTGCTGAAAACTGCAATCAAACAAGCTCGATTCTGTAAAAAGGTAATGACTATGTGGAATGTTAACTCGCTCAAATACTTCTATTCTAGAGGTTAATCTCTGTTAATCCTTTACCCAAATCTTTAAGGAAAAAGTATGCGCTGCCATTTACTCAAATCAACCTGTAAACTACTGCTAATAAGTAGTTTGCTGACAATTATTCATTGCAATCTAACTTCAGCCCTTGCCCAAAGCCGACGGTACAACCCTTCGCCTAATGCACCTGCCCCAACAACAAGTAGAATAGGCGGAACTCGAACGGGTAGTTGCTCAAATACAACCAGCACAACCTTTACAGCACTCGCACCAAATAGTCAGGTTGGGCGAACAGCAGCGAGTCATCCAACGTTCGTGCTGTATGTGCCAGAAGGTGAATCGTTGGCGATCGATTTTCGTCTTTATCAATATGACACCGACGGTCAAATTCAAACTCCAGCAGTTTATCAAACCGAAATCAGCAACGCCGCAGGCATCATGCCGATTACGCTGCCTGCGGCTGAACCTGGATTGTCAGTTGGAGAACACTACATTTGGCAGGCTGCCTTGATCTGCAATCCGGCACGTCGGGCTGACGATTTAATTGTTGAGGCTGAATTTCAAACTGTAAGTGATGCCGTACCAGAATCAGAGCGGTGGTATGACTTGCTCAAAGTCGCTCTTGATAATGCCGCTTCTGATCCACAATCGATCGATGAGCTTCTAACTGAGCTATCGGCGCTGGAGCGTTCGACAGGTGAGGCATTACAGCAGGCTGCAAGTACGGCATCTGAGAGCGATCGCCCTAGTCTTGAGGAACGCAGTGAAGCTGCGCTAGAGCAAAGTTTGCGGTACTACTCAGATTGTCGAGGCACGTTAATTGCTTTGCTATAGCCAGTTCCCAACCAGAATGAAAGCAGACCAAAAAGCTGGATGGGCTGTTCGACCGCCTGAACGAATTAGTGCTGTCTGAGCTGCCTGTAGTGCTTGTGCCTGAGTGATTTCCGGGTCGGATAGACCTTGATAAAATCGGGTGACGAGTTCAGTTGTGGCACGATCTCTGGTTGACCAAAGCGACGCTAATACTCTTTTTGCGCCTGCTTGTGCCGCAATTCCTGCGAGTCCAAGTGCGGCACGATCGTCGCCCGTTGCGGTTTGACAGGCACTTAGAACCAGCAGTTCGACTGAAGTCCGCGCAGTTTTTCGACGAATAATATCGTCCAGAATATTCAGCGTTAGTTGCTGATCAAGTCGAGTTTCACCAGCGCCCGTAACGAGGAAAGCATTTTCAGCTTCTGCGCTAAATTTGCCGTGTGTTGCAATGTGAATAATTGGGTAGTTATCCTCTTCTAAAATCTGCTTGAACCGCTCGATCGTGAAGTCTTGATCTCGCAACTCCACACTGCGTGGCAATATCTCTTGAATGGCTTCAAGTTCAGAATCTACAAATCTGAGAGCGGAGAATATTGTGCCATCAACGGTCGTTTGTTGAGTGACACCTGCGGCCAAGGCGCGTAAACCTTGACGATCGGCGACTTCAAAGTTTGTCAGCTTCAGACTGGGCGTTGTCGCGATCGCATACTTCTCAATCAAAAATGCTTCGCCATTATGGAGTGCTGCCATTGGCACACTCCGAAAAATTCCGTCCTGAACAAATACGAGTGTTTGAATTTCATTTGCCGCTAGTACTGCCTCAAAAGGACGAATTACCCAGTCGTAAATCTGCTGAGCCAAAGTAGGATCGTAGCCTCCTAGTGCATCTGCAAATTTCTCTAAACCACCACGATATTCATTAACTTTTGCAATCATAGCGGCTTGGTCAATATACCCTCCCACTCGATCTATAATCCACTCAAACTGCTGTAGCGTCTGCTCTTCACCCGTTGGTGATTGTGTGAACAAATTTAGAATTACTGCTACGCGATCGCCTAGCAAGGCTGTACTAAAAATCGCTGTCTTTTCAGCAGCATTTGCAAAATTGCGATCGACTTCATTTAAGGAGGTAAGTACGCAGTCATTGCCGAAGTAGTTTTGCAGTTCTGCTAGCTTCAGACTATCTAGCGTGTTCAAGGCCAGCGAGATGTTGTCTGGATTCGCTGCTTCAGTTCGACTAGACACCTGCCTCAGAACTGAAGGCTCCTCCTGTTGCAGCAGCAGTTCTACAAGCTGTCGATGAATTGGTTCTACTGTTTCTCGAAAATCAAACTGTACGTCTCGGCTTGCGGTGAGATGTCTTTGCGTAACGCATCTAGGGTTAGCAAAGACTCCTCATAGGCGCGAATTGCCTCTTCAGGCTGGTTCTGTAACGTAAAAATGCGCCCAGTTTGCCACTGCCACAAGTACAAACTATCTCTGGCTTGCAGTGCTTGATCGGCTGCAAGCTCAGCTTCGCGCGTTAGTTCTAATGCCCGCCCATAATTTTGCTGGCACTCATACAGATGTCCCAGTTCTCCCAAAGCAAATGACTCAGAGCGCCGATCGCCAATTGGCTGTGCGGCATCGATCGCCTGTTGCAGCAGTTGCTCAGCCTGTGGACTGATAGTTTGACTAACGCACTGCCAGCCGGAAGCAGCGGTCGATGAAGCGTTTGCCCTTTGAACAGTAGCAAGTAGGAGCAGCAAGTGATTGACTTGGAAGTAATGGCGAGTTAAAGAGTTTGCTGACGATCGCTCGAAAACCGCATCCGGATCCAGCCTCATACTTGCTAGCGTTTTCCGAGGCTCATAGCTCTAATTGAAGCACCACGAATGGAAACTTTGCAAGGCTGTCCTAATCAAATGGTTTCCGAAGTACTTCTTGTACGCAGAACATCTACTCTTAGGTTGACTCAGGAGTGCTACCTTTGATCTCGGAAGCGATCGCCTCTAACTGCATCTCTAGCTGTTCAATGGAAGGAAGATTCTCTTTAAGTTGGGTAGGCAGTCGATGGGTTGCGACTGCGATCGGCGTGTTCAAATTCCGCAATGCATATTCAGCTTTTGTCTTTCGCTTGGATTTGCAAAGAATTAAGCCAATGGTGGGATTGTCCGTTGGATGCCGCATTTGATCATCCACTGTCCGACACGTAGAAGTTCATCTTCCCAGAGTACTCTGGCTGAAACTCGCCTGTTTTCAAATCAATCACGATGAAGCATCGAAGTTTGAGGTGGTAGAAAAGCAAGTCTAGGTAAAAATCTTCACCGTCAACTTCAAGATGATATTGACTGCCCACAAACGAGAAGCCAATTCCTAGCTCCATCAAGAAGTCGCGGATGTGACTGACTAAAGCCTGCTCTAGCTCACGCTCCTGCACCGTCTCTTCTACAGCGAGAAATTCAAAACTAAAAGGATCTTTCATCAACTGCTTGGCAAGGTCGGACTGCGGCTGTGGCAGAGTTCGATCGAAATTATTGACAGAGCGGCCCTGCCGACCAAGAAGATTGCTTTCGATTTGATAGACGAGAACGTCGCGACTCCATCCGTTCTCGATCGTTTTTTCGGCATACCAAAGCCGCTGCTCCTGCGTCTTGAGCTTGTCGAGAAGAGCAATATTGTGTCGCCAAGGCAATTGTCCAACGCTGCGTTGGACGATTTCTTGATCTGCATATGCCTCGGCAAATGCCCGCATATAGGCCAGATTGGAGCGAGAAAACCCTTTAATATCGGGAAACTCTTTCCTCAAATCCTTACCCAGCCGCTCAATCACTTTGGTGCCCCAGCCCTCGTTGCGTTGCTGCTCTAGAATCGATCGCCCAATTTGCCAGTACAGAAGGATGAGTTCCTGGTTGACGGCAAGCGCAGCTCGAACCTGAGCCGTTCTAATTTGCTCCTTGAGGCGGCGCAAGAAATCATCATAATTTTGGGGCATGGAAAGCAGGCGATCGCTCACGGCCAAAGCACTCTCAAAAGCAGTTGTTTCGCCATTCATCGTGCCATAATCTCTGGTGCATTTGTCTGAAAGCTTGTGAGATGGTTCGTGTAATGTGTGATTATGATTGGCAGCAAAGTTGAGCTAGGGAGTATTCAATACAGCAATGCTCATCGGAGTCTTAAATCGAAAAGGAGGCTGTGGAAAGTCCACGACGGCTGTCCACCTCGCCTACTGGCTATCCCAGAAGCAGCAACGAGTAATTTTAATCGATTCAGACGGGCAGGCAAGCTCTAGCCAGTGGCTCAAGAAGCTGAATATGCCCGCCGTTATCATTGATGATCCAGACGATCTATTTGACCAGATTGGCAAGCTTGCAGAAGAGTACGATTCGGTTGTGATTGATTCCCCTTCAGTGTTGGGAGAGCCAGCTAAATCCGTGCTACTCAGCGTTGATCTCGCGCTTGTTCCGATACAGCCCTCGAACCTAGATTTGCTCTCCGCTAAAGATATCGTCCGCCTTGTGCATCAGGCGCAGAAGATCCGTAAAGCTTCACCCAAAGCTGCAATGTTTCTAAGCCGCGCTACGCGGGGAACGCTATTGATGCGAGAAGCACAAGACGCCCTTAGCCGCACGCAGGGATTCGCGCTTTTGGATTCTGTGGTTTATCAGCGGCAGGCGATCGCGGATGCCCCCGGACAAGCAGCGACCGTCTTCACGATGACTGGAGAAGCTGCAACTTCAGCCGCCAAAGATTACAACAGTCTTTTTGAAGAGGCTCTGCGCTATGGCAAAACGAAATAGTTTGAAGGACGAATGGAAGTTCGAGTCTGAACTGACGTCTGGTGAGCAGAGCGTCTCGATCGAGTCGATCGAGCTTCCGGCTAGCCAGCCCCGTCGCTATTTTGATCCCCAAAAGCTCCAGCAGCTTACAGACTCGATTCGGCAGCATGGCATTCTCGAACCACTTCTTGTACGCCCTGCCCAATCAGCAGGACTGTACGAACTGGTCGCAGGGGAACGGCGGTTAAGAGCAGCCCAAGCAGTTGGGTTGACTTCAGTTCCGGTGACAGTGCGAGAACTGAGCGACGAAGAATCGCTGCAACTTGCCCTGGTCGAAAACTTGCAGCGCGAGGACTTAAACCCGGTAGAGGAGACAGAAGGAATTCTACAGCTACTGGGACTGAGGTTGAATATGCCCTCGATCGAGGTTCCGCCTTTGCTTTACCGGATGCGAAACGAAACGATCGGCACGGTTAATCAAAACGTTTTGATTAACGAAGAAGCGCAAACGGTGCAGGCCGTTTTTGCCGAACTAGGGACGATTACCTGGGAGTCTTTCGCGACCACTCGGCTGCCCCTATTGCGATTACCCTCAGAAGTCCTGGAGGCATTGCGGAGCGGAGAAATTGCCTACACCAAAGCACAGGCGATCGCCCGCGTCAAAGACGACGAGCAGCGCAGCCAGCTTTTGCAAGACGCGATCGCTCAGGATCTTTCGCTCAGTCAAATTAAAGAGCAAGTAGCCAGCTTTAAAACTTCTAAAGGTAAGGACGAGGAAGTACCTACGCTCAAGAGCCAGATTGATGATGTTCTACATCTGGCGAAGCGATCGAAAGTCTGGACAGACCCGAAAAAACAGCGTCGCCTAGAGAAGCTATTAGCAGATCTTAAAGCCCTCGTTGCCGATGCGGGCTGACTTGTGGTAGTTGACACGTTCAATTCAAGCCATTTCTCAAGCGTTCAACGAGGGCTTTACCTTCTGCCAAATCTGCGGAGCGTAATTCTACAATTTGCCACCCTGCTTCACTGAGTCGATTGCGGATGAAGCGATCGCGTCTCAAGTTGGCTCCCTTGTGAAAAGCGGCTCCATCCACGTAGATTGTAAGCTGTCGCTCCAGCACTGCAAAATCTGGTGTTGAAATCGGTGACTCTCCAGGCTTGAGTGCGATCGGAACTTGTTTTTGCGGGTGGAAATTGTGCTGCTCAAACAGCCGCAAAAACTTCAGCTCTAGCGGTGAACCCACTCCGGCTGTGTAGGCCTCTAACCAGGGTTGAGGGCTGCTTGACTGACAAAACTAGGAAGCTGGAAGGTCGCTCAGGACAATGAATTCACGCTTTAACGACTGCTGATGTTGTTTGCTTGATGCCATTGATGGTTGTGGATCAGCAGTGCTCGCTAGCAGCA
>JAAUTJ010000115.1 GCA_012031475.1 Leptolyngbyaceae cyanobacterium SM1_3_5
TTTTAGCTGGTCTGACATTTGCATAAATGCTTTCGACAGTTGCCCCAGTTCGTCCTGCCTTGCAGTGGGCAACTGCACCTGGAATGTCCTTGAGCCAACTGCTCAGTCGAGCGCAGGAGTTGAGCCAGTGGTCGAGTGACCTGCACATTCAGGGCATGGTAGATGAACACCATTTCCACCAATAGCGCAATTGAACCAGAGAGCAAAACGAACCGTGCGGCGCTCCAGGCGCTCCCCTGCATCAGCGATTGGGGATAGACCGTGACAAAATACCAGTCTGGTCCCGCCAGCCGAGTCACCGCAACGTATTCGCGATCGCGGCCAATTCTCAATCACCCGCGCACTGTTCTCAGATCGACTCTCAGACCGATCGGCAGTATCGCCTTCAGCCGGATGCTGCCACTCATCAGCAGGTTCAGTCGATTGAATCAAAGCAAAGACGCGACTGAGATGAGCATCTGCCAGGTCTTGCACCTTCAGCGTTCCGTGCTTTGCCGCGATTTGGGTGGTGAAGTCGGGATGGGCTATCAGGTTGCCATCCTGCTGCACAATCAGGTTATAAGTTCCGGGTAAGCGATCGGCATTGGTGCGTTCGATCAAACTGTTCAGCACAATATCGTTGCCCACACTGGCGATATGTTGCCCTGCGGCATCATCGATCGGCGTGACGACAGAAACGACCCAATCTGGACTGGCAGGATCTTGGTAAGCATCCGTCCAGGCGGTTTGCCGCTGCGGGTCATGGTCGCGATCGGACAGGTAGAAAAACTTTTCATTGTGGACATCGAAATCACCTCCGACCATCAGCGGCCCAGGCAACTCAGGCCAGTAGATGACGGCGACATTTTCGGGCGATGCCATCCAGGTGTTAATGAAGCGATCGCGCCATGCCGGAGCACACTGCAAAAGCAACTGTTCAAATAACCGAATCTGACGCTGAAGCGTTGCCGTCAGCGGCACATCTCGCCCCACAAAAACAGAGGGCTTTGACTGACCCTCAAACTGATGCCAATCTTGATGCTCTGGAAAATTGCGATGAGTTCCATCTGACCAGGCAAACAACTGGGTCAGCGGTTGAGCAGGCACGGCTTGGGCGGCGGCAAAAGCTTGTTTGAGCAAACTGTGGCGATCGATCGCAAGTTGAAAAATGGCTTCCTCGCGCTTGCTTCGCTCAGTGACATATTTCTGAAGCTGTTCTTGAGTCGCAAACTGCGCCTGTCCGATGATGTGCCCGTAGGTTAGTAGAGCAGAGATGATGAATATTACTGCCATCCGGATTAACAAATTAATCAAGGTATGGTTAATCAAGGTATGGCGCGTTAACGAAGGCAGAACTTGCACGAGCAGAGTGAATTGTTGAATCAAAAATCTTCCCACCTGCCAAACCATGAGCATTGTTTGCAGAATAATTTGAACTAACGAAGATGAGGGACAGGAGAAGAAGCTGAGTCAACTAGCAGTGTACCCATCTGAACTTTTGGATGCTGCAACTCTAACCATTCTGCCGAGTTGGATGGAGGAGACTGAGCGGTCATGACCACTGAAGCGCTTAACCCTTGCGAGGACAAACTTCAATTTCAGTTATCTTGCTATGCGGTTGCCTCCTTGCCTATTTTCCCTTGATTCTACTTGTTCTCATTCTCTATTGAGATGAACTACTGATTCGATTCTAGAAGTTTGGCGATCGCTCCAGCCCGTCATCGACCTAAATAACAATGGCAGTCCGGCTTTTCAATAATTGCTTCAACGATCGCATTCAGCGCGGCTGCTGCTAACAATCCGCCGCCGATCGTGCCCGTCACTGTAATAAATGGAGTGCCACACTGCATCAGCTTTCGCTTGGCGGCGGGCGCATGACTAAACCCAATCGGCATTCCAATCACGAGTGCAGGCTGAATTTGCTGCTGGGCGATCGCGTCACAAACAGCGAGCAGCACAGACGGCGCATAGCCGATGACTAAAATCGAATCGGTTGGAATCTGAAATAAACTATTTTCCAGGCAGAATTTTGCCAAAATGCCTGCTCTGCTTCAGCCGCGCTCGTAATATGTGGATTATCAATTAACGTTTGAGTTTGACAGTTTAAATGAGCGAGACGGGTGTGATCGATCGCCGCATCAACAGCGGGCACATCAACAACAATTCGACAGCCCGCTTGCAGCGCAGTCCGACTGCGAGTCAGCGCTTGATTTCCGAGCCGCACAAACGGCACAAGGCTGACATCCCCGCAGGCTAAAACAAGTTTTGAAATCAGATCAATCTCGATTTCCGATCGATCGCTCAGGTCGGGCAGCAAGCGCTGAAGTGATTCGATAAATGCTTCGGGATGAGCATTTACTTCCGCATCCAATCCGCTCCAAAACTTGTCGAGTTGGGCTTCAACTTCAAGCAGCTTCAGTTGCGAAAGCACTTCAGCTTGTGTCGTTTGGCAGTGGCGATCGCGCCCTAACAATCCCTCTAGTGCGGATGCGGTTTGACGCAGTTGAGCGATTTGTCCGACGATCGATCGGTACTGCTGCTGCAACTGCCGCATCAGCGTTTTCGGCTCCGCTTCCGGTTCGGCTTCCAACAGTTTTTGAATATGTGAAAGCTGAAAGCCCTGCTGCTTGAGAGCCACAATTCGCCGCAAGCGCTGCACGTCGCGATCGCCATACAGCCGATAGTTTCCGGACGATCGCTCCGGCGGCGGCATCAAGCCCAAAGCGTGATAGTGCCGCACCATTCGCGGCGTGATGCTGCTGCCGACCGCATCGGTTAATTCTTTTATCGTTAGGCTGCTCATTCCTTGACATTAACACTGATGTCAAGGTTTAGGCTGAAAGCGTTCTTCTCGGTGCGATCGCCATGTTTCGTTTGACTCTAACCAATCATCCCGATGCCGTGACTGCGTTCATTTGTGCGATTTTGCTGCTGTTGGGCTGGCTGACGCTGCAATCGGGCGCGATCGAATTGGCCTTGCTGATTTTGCCTGCCGCCTATGTGATTGGTGGCTATGAAAGTGCGCGAGAAGGCTTAACGACGCTGTTTCAAGAAAAAGAATTAGACGTAGATTTGCTGATGATTGTCGCTGCTTTGGGTGCAGCCGGACTCGGCTTTTGGCGACAGGAATATCACCTGTTAATTGACGGAGCGGTGCTGATTTTGATCTTTGCGATTAGCGGCGCATTAGAAGGCTATGCAATGCAGCAAACCGATCGAAATATTCGCGGCTTGATGAACTTGACGGCAGATACTGCACGAGTCATTCGGAATGGACAAGAAGAATTGATGGCGATCGATCGATTGCAGGTGGGCGATCGAATTTTGGTGAAGCCCGGAGAATTGATTCCGACTGATGCGCTCATTTTGTCCGGCTTCAGTACGCTCAATCAAGCAGCAATTACAGGGGAATCGATCGCGGTTGAGAAATCGATCGGGGATGAAGTATTTGCAGGCACAGTGAACGGTCACGGCGCACTTGAACTAAAGGTTCATCAGCCGCCTGAAAGCAGTTTAATTCAGCGGATCATTCGTATGGTGGAGCAGGCACAAACTGAACTTCCACCCTCTCAACAGTTTGTTGAACGCTTTGAGCGCGGCTATGCAAAAGTAATTGTGGCTGCTGGAATTTTGCTCGCTATTTTGCCACCGTTTCTACTCGGTTGGAGTTGGGAAGAGACGATCTATCGCGCTTTAATTTTTCTAGTGGTTGCTTCGCCCTGTGCGCTGATGGCGGCAATTATGCCAACTTTGCTATCAGGAATTGCAAACGGGGCAAAACAAGGAATTTTGTTCAAAAACGGGGCACAGCTAGAAGCAATGGGTCGGGTCAATGCGATCGCCTTTGACAAAACTGGAACCCTGACAACTGGACAGCCCCAAGTTGATGATGTCCTCCCAATTGCCGGATATTCAGAAACAGAAATCTTACAGATTGCCGCCGCTTTAGAATCGAATTCCGAGCATCCGATCGCCGTCGCAATCGTTCAGGCAGCACCCGATCGAATCGGATCGCGGGCAACAGATGTTCAAGCATTCCCGGGGCAGGGAATTGTTGGCAACTGGCAAAATCGATCGATCGCGGTTGGCAGCTTCAACTTTGCCAAACAGCATTCAAAAATACCCACTGCGCTGCTCGATCGCGCTAATTTGTGGCAGGAACAAGGCAAAACGATCGTTTGGGTCGTTGAAGCAAACCGAGCGATCGGAGCGATTGCCATTGCCGATCGCATTCGCCCTGAAGCGATTGCTGCGATCGCGCAAATCAAAGCGCTTGGCATTGATTTGGTAATGCTGACGGGCGACAATCAGCGCACAGCAGACAGCGTGGCGCAAGCGGTGGGAATCGATCGAACCTATGCTGAATTGCTGCCGGAAGATAAGCTGCACATCATTTCGCAACTGCAAAAACAATACAAATCGGTGGCAATGGTAGGCGACGGAATTAACGATGCGCCTGCCTTAGCTCAGGCAAATGTTGGCATCGCAATGGGCACAATCGGCAGTGATCTTGCTCTTGAAACGGCGGACATTGTGCTGATGGCCGATCGCCTCGAAAAGATCGCGGCAGCGGTGAAGTTGGGACGGCGATCGCAGCGAATTGTCAAGCAAAACATCACCTTTGCGATCGGGTTTATTGTAATTTGCTGATTGCCAATTTTGCGGGCGAAATTGATTGCCGCTCGGCGTAATTGGACATGAAGGCTCTACGGTTTAGTGACGTTGAGCGGATTGCGACTGTTGAGATAGCTGATGAACTTCAGCAGTTCTGAGTTGAAGAACTGCTGAATACTACTTTTTCTATTCAGCAATTGGCAGCGCGATCGCAATCAGTTGAGAGGCGAAGAACGCCAGCCCAATTCCAAAAATTACAAAGCCTGCCGATCGCAATTTTGCCGATGATTCTAACTTTTGCTGTGTGACTGCTTTGGCGATCGCAAATGCCGCCAGTGAGACAACAAGCTGAATGACCGTGAAGCCCAACAGATAAGCAATTAGCGGCGACATGCTTGCACCAAAAATCGCCTCGCCGTAAGCATAGCCGTGAAACAAACCTGCGATCGCTGCGAGTCCAATCAGCAGCTTGAGATTGAAGCGATCGAGCATCACCAGCAGCAAACCAAACAGCAAAATTGACCCGGTTACGAACAGTTCAACGCCCGGAATGCTAGCACCCGTTAAATGAATGCCCGTGCCAAACATGGCCGTAATTAAAAAGGCGATCGGAATAAAAATTCCTCGCGAATGAACTGCGGCTAGCAGACCGATCGAAACCACGATCGCAAAATGATCGAGGCCAATAATCGGATGTCCTAAGCCAGACAGGAATCCTTCAAAAAAATTGGCGGGCGTTTTTTCACCAAATGGATGATGAGCAAAAGCGGGCGTTGCGGTGAGCAAAAATAAGCTGGTTGAAATCAGAAATGTGGCTTTTTGCCAGCGGCGATCGAACGATTTCATCTTCTGTACCTCGCAGAAATAGACAAGTGAATTGCGCGATTGGCGGGCATCCTGACTTTGAGATTCTGCTATCTCATTACAGTTGCGGGACAGCGTTGGACTTGCACCAAACTTTCCCCGTTTCCTCTGGTGACTGCTCTCCACCAGAACCGATCGATGAAGCTTTCAAACTATATCAGGCCAGCGGCACGAAACGATAAACGCTGCAAATTCAGCAAAGCAATTCGATTCAATTGCAACATCGCTTCATCTCTCAAAAAGCAATGTGAGAATAGGAAATGAAACTACCCAAAATTTCTGATGACGATCGCCCCTTTAAGCTGGACAGAACTGGAAGCCTTCACCAACTGGCAAATCGATCGCGTCAATGGCGCAACGAATGCACAAGCTCGGCTACGCCTGTTTGGTCATTCGGAATCGGATGTGCGAGTGACGCTGTATCGCGATCATCATGCTTGGTGTCCGTACTGCCAAAAAATTTGGCTGTGGCTGGAGGAAAAGCAGATTCCCTACCGCATCGAAAAAGTGACAATGTTCTGCTACGGCCAAAAAGAAGACTGGTACAAGCGCAAAGTGCGATCGGGAATGCTGCCTGCGATCGACCTGGACGGACGGATCATTACGGAAAGCGACGATATTTTGATCGCGCTCGAAACCGTCTACGGCAGCTTAAAGGCAGGCATGAACGACCCGGAAGTGTTGCCGCTGCGGTGGCTGGAGCGCTTACTGTTTCGGGCGTGGTGCGGCTGGCTGTGTCAGCGATCGAGCGATCGTGAAGACCGCCGCAACCGCGAACAGTTCATCGGCGTGGTCGCAAAAGTCGAAGACGCGCTCGATCGCACTCCCAGCCCGTATTTTCTGGACGATTTCAGCATCGTGGATGTGATTTTCACGCCGTATGTGGAGCGGATGAACGCCAGCCTGTACTACTACAAAGGCTATTCTTTGCGTGAGGAAAATCCACACTTCAAAGCCTGGTTCGCCGCAATGGAAAGCCGATCGACCTATCGCGGTACACAAAGCGACTTTCATACGCATGTTCACGATCTGCCGCCGCAGATGGGCGGATGCTGGGCAAACAGCGATCCGCAAACGGCGATCAATCAAATGAAAGTCGATCGCGGCGCGTGGGACGGACTGCCCGATGTTGCCTACCCCGAACCGGAAACCGCTCGTGCAGAAGCACTCCAGCGCGTCATCACGCACCGAAACAACATTATTCGCGTCAATCCGGCTGACGATGAACTGTTCGATCGCGCCCTGCGCTGCGCCCTGACTGCGATGATGACTGGGGAAGCTTGCGAACCGCCCGCCGGATCGGATGTTGCCCTGCGCTATTTGCGCGATCGCGTCAACGTGCCTCGCGATATGTCGATCTATGCGGCAAGACGACTGCGAACCGCACTGGAGCAGACGGCGGCTTTGGTGGGCGATCGCCAAAGTCCACCCTTGCCCGTTCAGCATCGCCGCGATCAAGATCCGGTGAATTTTGCCAAACGCTAGGCAGAAGAAACCCGGTGTTTTGTCAAGCGCGTCGCGTCAATTCTAGAGGTTGCCTTGAAACACCGGGTTTCTGGCGACACCGAGTGAGCGTTTCAAAACATGCCCTAGAGCGATCGATCCGTAACTTTCTTAACCCACAAAAAACGGCTTCCCTGGCATGGTGGACAATAGAGGAACGATCGCAACTTGGAAAAACGGGCGATCGGGTGCCGTTAACATTCATTGAAAACATTGGCTAAAGAGGACTTTATGGAAGCGAAGTTCACGCACTATCCGATGGTGATCGGCGAAGAACTAGTGACGACGGGCAGCGAAGACTTGATCGATCCGGCAACGGGAGAGGTGTTTGCAACGGTGGCAATGGGAACGGCTGAAGATGTCGATCGCGCCGTTGCCGTTGCCAAGCAAGCGCAGGTCGAGTGGGGCGCACTGTCGTATGGCGAACGCAGTGCGGCTTTGATGAAGTTTGCCGATGCGCTGGAAGCCAAATCCGAGCAGCTTGCCCAACTGGAAAGCCAAAACGCCGGAAAGCCGCTGAAGCTTTCGATCAATAGCGATGTTCCGTTTGCGATCGACAACCTGCGCTATTTTGCTGCCAGCGTCCGCCGTCAGGAAGGAGCCGCAGCCGGAAGCTACATTCCCGGATATACGAGCATATTGCGGCGAGAACCGATCGGCGTGGTGGGTGCGATTACGCCCTGGAACTATCCGTTCATGATGGCGATTTGGAAGCTGGGTCCGGCTTTGGCTGCGGGCAATGCGGTTGTGATCAAGCCCGCGCCGAATACGCCTGCAACAACGATCGAACTGGCGAAAATTGCGCTGGAATCTGGCTTTCCACCCGGACTGATCAACGTCGTCACCGGAGGCGCAGAAGTCGGAGAAGCGATCTGCACCCATCCCGACATCCGCATGGTCAGCTTCACGGGCAGTACGCGAACCGGAAAGCGCGTCGCAGAACTGGCAAGCCCGCTGGTGAAGCGCGTCACCTTGGAACTGGGCGGCAAAGCGCCGTTCGTTGTGTTTGCGGATGCGGACATTGAAGCGGCAGCCAATGGCGCGGTCGTCGCCTGCTATGCGAACAGCGGTCAAGACTGCACGGCGGCAACGCGAATTTACGTGCAAAACGAAGTGTTCGATCAGTTTCTCGATCGCTTCGTTGCCTTGTCCAAACAGGTGCGCGTCGGCAATCCGTTCGACGAGGGAACCGATCTTGGTCCCTTGGTCAGCAAGGTGCATCAAACCAAAGTCCACAGCATGGTCGAGGAAGCCAAGCAGCAAGGCGTGAAAGTGGCGATCGGTGGCGAAAAGCCGGAAACGCCCGGATTCTTCTACCCGCCGACGATTCTGGTTGATCCGCCGCAGGATGCAAGCTGCGTCCAAGACGAAATTTTTGGGCCTGTGGCGATCGTCAAGCATTTCTCGGACGAAGCCGAAGCCATTCACCTCGCCAATGACATCGCCTATGGACTGGCCGGAAGCTGCTGGACAACGAACGTGCAGCGATCGATGCGGATGGCGGCGGCGATGGAGTGCGGCACGGTTTGGATTAACGACCATTTGCCGATCGCCAGCGAAATGCCGCACGGCGGCTTCAAGCAAAGCGGCGTCGGCAAAGATATGTCGCACTATGCGCTCGAAGAATACACGATCGTCAAGCACGTTGTCTTTGACATGACGGGTGATCAGCGCAAAGGCTGGCACTCCGCGATCTTCGGAGATTAGCGCTACGGTGGAAAGCGATCGCCTCAAACGGAGCGATCGCGACATTGCACTCGTCGCAACAGTGCCCGGAAATCAATTTCCGGGCTAAAAGCGCAAACCCGTTCAAACGGGTTACAGCCCTTGCATGATTTCGTTCTCAGTCAGTTTCAACTGACTTCAGCTTTTAGCCCGAATTTTAATTCAGGGCGATTCTCGCTTCCAGACATCCGCAGAGTTCGCATTGTTGAATCAGTTGGCTGCTGTTAGATCAGTGAATGTCGATCGCTCCTCCTTACTCATGCCACACCGTCCGATCTATCTCGACTGTCACGCCACGACGCCGATCGATCCGATCGTGCTAGAGGCGATGCTGCCCTACTTCACCACTCAGTTTGGCAATCCGGCCAGCAATACGCATATCTACGGCTGGGAAGCGGAAAGCGCCATTAAACAGGCGCGATCGATCTTGGCTGAATCGATCGGCGCAACGCCCGAAGAAATCGTCTTCACCAGCGGCGCAACCGAAGCAAATAATCTCGCAATTAAGGGCGTGGCGGAAGCGTATTTCGATCGCGGTCGCCACATCATCACTGTGGCAACTGAACATAACGCCGTTCTTGATCCTTGCCGCTATCTTCAGTCGATCGGCTTTGAGGTGACGATTCTCCCCGTGCAGCCCGACGGCCTGATCGATTTGGCTGAGCTTGAACAGGCGTTTCGCCCGGATACAATTCTCGTTTCAGTGATGACGGCAAACAACGAGATTGGCGTCTTGCAGCCGATCGCCCAAATTGGCGCAATTTGCCGCAGCCGCAACGTGCTGTTTCACACCGATGCAGCGCAGGCGATCGGTAAAATTCCGATTGATGTCGATCGAATGTCGATCGATCTGATGTCGCTCACCGCTCACAAAGTCTACGGGCCAAAAGGCATCGGTGCGCTGTACGTTCGCAGGCGGAATCCGCGAGTCCAGCTTGCGCCACAGCTTCACGGTGGCGGACATGAGCGCGGAATGCGATCGGGCACGCTTTACCCGCCGCAGATTGTCGGCTTTGCCAAAGCGATCGAACTTGGAGTTTCGCAGCAAATCGAAGAATACAAGCAGACTTGGCTGTTGCGCGATCGCCTATGGACAAAACTCAGCGCGATCGACGGCGTTTTTCTCAATGGTCATTCCACCCAGCGACTGCCGGGAAATTTAAATGTGAGCATTGCGGACGTAGACGGTTCTGCCTTGCTGCTCGGCCTTCAGCCCGTCGTGGCGCTGTCGTCTGGGTCGGCCTGCACCAGCGCCAAAACCGAGCCGTCACACGTGCTGCGATCGATCGGACGCTCGAACGAGTTGGCTTACGCCTCGCTGCGATTTGGAATTGGGCGGTTCAACACCGAGGATGAGATCGATCGCGTGGCGGCAGTGGTGACTGAGACGATCACCGCGCTCCGCCAAGCTTCCCGCAGCTATAGCGGCAGATAGCTTTTCTTCAGTTGGTCAAGCGCGACGGCTA
>JAAUTJ010000116.1 GCA_012031475.1 Leptolyngbyaceae cyanobacterium SM1_3_5
TTGAGAATGCGGAGTTGATCCAGCGTGAAAGGAAGGTCAGACATAGATAATTTTCAGCCTGAGAGGAACGATCCTGTGGCGCTTTGCCTTCAGGTGTGTAGCACTGCGGCGCTGAAGCGAGCGACCGCCCCAGGTCATGTAAACGCAAACTAACCATATCCCATCAGTAAACCTTATTGGCGCAAACTGCAATAAAGTTGTTCCACACAGCCTCAATTGCTGCAATGCACCGTAAAAATTCCAAGCAAAAAGTCAATATATCTATCTTTAGAGCGGCTTATGAAGCGGGAGGTTGTCCAAGATTTTCTGAATTTACCCGGAATTGCAGGCGTTGCTCTCATGGACGGGCGATCGCGCCCCTTCTTCTATGGACTTGAGCAAATCCTGAGCCTGCCGCAGCGCGAAATGTTTGCCCAAGGCATCCAGCAGGTGATCTCCACCACGCCCGCCAACGTGGAGCGGTTTGAATTTCAGTTTCTTCGCTATCAGGTGCATCTCTACAAGCTCACTCAGGGCTTAGTGCTGCTGATTTTGGCAAACGTTGAGTTTGAAACTCGTCATCACGCTCAGATTGAACAGCTTAACCGCGAACTGCAACAAGATTTTGCCAGCGCGATCGCAACCTTCCGCCTGCTGTCGGGAACGATTACCTTATCCCAGCAACCTGACTGGAAGCACTCGACCGAAGCGGCGATCGACGCTGCCGATTGGGTGAGCGCCCTCAACCAAATCAGCCAGCTTGCCACGTACTATCTCGGCGCAACTCTCAGCAGCAACTACTGGAAAGCCACACGCCCTTCCGAAGAACTGGCTGCCTTCGAGGTCGATCGCGCCGCCTGCATTCGATTCACAGGCACATCTACCCACATTTGATGTAGAAATTCAGCGGCAGATTCAAGCTTGGGTGGCGGCGTTTGTCGATCGCTGCGCCAAAATTCTCCGCGATTTTCCCAGCTTGATTCAGCACAATCTCGACCCGCCCTCCTATCAGCTACTTTTCACCCCCTGAAACTCGAAAGGATTTTTTTGTCATGGCAAAAACTGTTCGGCTAGAGCCAATTGCGATCGAAACGTCGGTCGAAACCAACGGCAACCTCCTCTCCGTCCTGCTCAACAAAGACCTCGACGTGCTGAAAGAATGCGGCGGGCGCGGAATGTGCGCCACCTGCCACGTCTACGTCCAATCTGGCATGGACGCCCTCACGCCGATCAATCGCCGCGAACAGCGCACCCTAGAAGTGATCACGTCGTGCAACACCAACTCACGCCTCGCTTGTCAAGCTCGCGTCTTGGGCAACGGCGTTGTCGTCGAACTGCCTCCCGGCATGTATGTCAATTCCCTCCAAGACATCGAAGCCCTGATCGGTCGCCGCGCCGAGCAAAACCTGCTGCACCCCGTTACAGGTCAAGTGCTGGTGGAGGCCGGAAAGCTGATTACGCGATCGACCCTCAATCAAATCAAAGACACCACAAGCTTTCGCTTGAACGAGTATTTTTCGCAGACGAGGGATGTTTAGGCGATCGGGTGTCGGGTGTCGGGTGTTGGCGGAAGGTAGAGGGCAGAGGGCAGAGGGCAGGAGGATCGGGAACGAGGGGCGCGGTCGGCACAGCCAATGCGAAGCGCTTTAACGCCTCCCACAGATACGCCCTTGCGTGGGGGTACAGGGGGGAGTGCCTTTCCCCTGCTGGGGTTGGAGGTTTGGAGGAGGGGCAACGCCCCTAGCCTCCAAGGGTTCGGAAATCAAAAGTAGTCCTGACAGGAGAAAGCCTGTTGGCGATCGAGATCCCGCCTCCCCATTCGGGAACTTTAATCCCAGGAGTTCCTGAAAAAGGAGGAAAAATTATGTTGAGCCAACTCCAACGCCTCAGCCAAGAAATCGACGGACGCTACGCCACCGACAGCGAACTGCAATTCCTCACCGAAATTGCCCAAACCTACCATCTCCGCGCCCAAACCTACCAAAAACTCCAAGCAGCCGAGGCCGCGATCGTCCAGCAGCTACAGGCCAAAATGCAAGCCCTCGATCCGACGCTCTTCCGCAGCGGCAGCGAAGACGTAACGGCCAAATGGAAGCGCGACACGCTCCGCGTTTTGCGCTACTCCGCGATCGCCATGCTGCTCAACGACCCCGACACCCTGCGCGATCGCCTGCTGTTCTGGATGCAAACCGTGATGAAAGCCTTTGGCGCTCAGCGCTCCTGCAACGTCACCTACGAACTGATGCAGGACATCGTGAAGCAGCACCTCACCGCACCACAGGCCAAACTCTTCTGCCCAATTCTCGAACTCAACCGCCGATCGCTCGGCATCAGCTAGCGTTCGTTTCCCGGCGTTAGTTTCCCCGCTCGATCGGGCACATTTTCAGCAAGCTTGACAATTCTTTTCGAGAAAATCCGATGACAACCGCAACCGCCCGTCCCAACCTGCGAAACCCCAAAAAGCACAACCACTACGGCTTCCGCGAATTCTTCCAGTTCGATCCAGACAAAGGCACGATCGTCGATTGGAACGGTAGCCAAAATATTCTCACGACCGAAGACTTCATCATCGGCCTGGTCGAAGGACTGCAAGACGAAGTAGGCGACGCTGCCGCCGCCACCATGTACACGATCGGCTGCGAGTGGGGACAAAAAGACGCCTTTTTCTTCGAGTCCTGGTTTGAAAAAGAATACGATCGATCGATCCGCCAAGCCAACCTGATGTTCCTGCTCGAAACCTGGTGGTGGCCGTTGGCCGCACAGGGCTGGGGACGCTGGGAAGTCGATATGGGCGATCGCAAACAAGGCTTCATGTTCATCAACCTGTTCGATTCTGCCGTTGCTCGCACCTTGGGCGACGTGGGCAAACCCGTCTGCTACCTCTACGCCGGATTGTTCTCCGGCTTCTTCACCGAACTGGTACGCAAACAGCTTAGCTGCATCGAACTTCAGTGCTACTCAATGGGCGAAACCTACTGCAAATTCTTGTTGGGTGGACGCGATCGCATCGACGCCGCCACCTTCTGGCAAACCGAGGGCGCAAACGCTCGCGACATTGAAAAGCGCCTCAGAGCCGGAGAACTGCGATGACCCTCACCCTGATTCGCAGCAGTGCCGAACTCGCTGATCCCGCCCTACTCAAAGATTCAGTCCAAGCCGTTTTTTCCAGCTTCAACTGGAGCAATCGCCCGATCGCCTTACAGTCCGTTCTGCCCAACGAACCGCTGAACTTAACGATGAGCGTCCAGCAGTTTTTCAGCGGCTTTGCCTGGAAAGCGGAATCGATCGCCCCGTCCCCTGAGCCAGAACTGCCGTCAGGCGATCGCAGCTTCACCCTGGACGATTTCTCTGATTTATTCTAAACCCCCACCTCCAGCCCATGCATCCACAACTCACCCAACTCTTTGACGAAGCCGAAAGCCGATACCTCAAGCCCGACGAAATCGGCAGCATTCACCAGTACATCACCTCACTGCCCGAACGACTGGACGCCTACCGCAGCCTGCGTGACCAAGAGCTAGCCCTGATGCAGCGCGTCGCCGATCAGCTACAGCGCGACTTCGCCAGTACCGAAACCACCGCCTTAGAGCGCAGCCTCAAACACGCTCTGCTGCTGCTGCGAGCCAGCGCAATGGCAATGCTGCTGGACGACGAAACCTATCTGCAAAAGCGCCTGCTGCAATGGCTAACGCCAACCCTACAGGTTTATCAGACGCAAGCGATCGATACTGCCCTCTATCGCAGCCTCAACCAGCAGCTTCAGCAAACCCTGACGCCGCCGCAAATGCAGCGCCTCAAGCCGATGCTTGTGCTGGCGCAAACCACCTTACTGCACACCGGAACGCCCGCCACCAACGGTTCTCGCTAGCTCTCTCCCTCTCCAACCGCCATGATCTCTGTCGCTGACCTGTTCACAAACGATCGCATCCCCAGCAGCTACTTCGCGCCCGATGCCTATCTGCGCGGCGACCTCGAAATGGGACTGCTCGAAAACCGCCAGGGCGATCGCCTGATTGCCCTTCCCACCCCGCTGCTCCAAGCGATCTATAGCGGCCTGGACAAAGAAACCGGACAGGCATCGCGGCTTGTTTTGATGAACTGCGGTCGCTGGGTGGGGCAAAAATTTCTACCGTCGCTTTTGCGAAGAACTGACTGACTATCACGGACGATCGATCGCTGACCTGCCGATGGTCGAATTTCTCCAGTCGCTTCAGCAGTGCTGGCGGACGCACGGATGGGGATCGATCGAACTTGATTTCACCCATCAGCCGCAGGGCTTCCTCGTCGCCAAAGTGCAAAATTCCGCTTTCGCCCAGCTTGCCGCCGACAGTACGCAGCCCGTTTGCTTCCTGGAAGCGGGAATTCTCGCCGCCTTTTTCAGCCAGCTTACCGGGCAAGAACTGCACTGCATCCAAACGACCTGTGAATCGATCGGAGCCGACTGCAATCGATTTGTCCTCGGACTGGCACATCGCCTAGAGCCAGCCGAACCGCTGGTCACAAAGTTCGATCACGACGCGATCATGCAGCAGTTGTGCGTTTAAGTAAAGACGAGTGAAATTGCTGAAGCGCACCTCCAATCGATCGCAATACCGGATTCTTGGCCTTGTCGGTCAAGGGCAGTATGGGCGCGTCTACTGTGCTGTCCATCGGGCAACCGGGCGGCTGGTCGCCCTTAAGCAGCTTGAGCCGCAATTTCCGACTCGTCAGTTTTTGCGCGAACTGCGGTTTTTGCTGAGCGTCGATCATCCCAACATCGTTGCTTGTCGGGCGATCGAACACACGCCGCAAGGTCGATCGCTCGTGATGGACTACTGCGAAGGCGGCACACTGCGATCGCTCCTTACCAAAGCTAAAATTTCCCCACCACAAGCCGTTCAGCTTGTCTGCGATATCCTCGCTGGACTCGACCACGCTCATGCTCGCGGCATTGTACATTGCGATATTAAGCCGGAAAATGTGTTGCTGGCGATCGCGCCCACCGGATGGAGTGCCCGCCTCAGCGATTTTGGGATCGCTCGTCTCAGCCAGGAATTCAACCATCCCGGCAGCGGCCAAACCGGATCGCCTGCTTACATGGCTCCTGAACGTTTTTACGGACAGTATTCAGTGCGATCGGATCTCTACTCGGTCGGCGTGATTTTGTTTGAACTGCTGACGGGCGATCGTCCTTTTTTCGGGACACCGCTCGAACTGATGTCCGCGCATCTGAACGACGCGATCGATCTGCCTGAAGCGATTCCCGACTGCTTGCGCTCGATTGTCAAAACTGCGCTGCAAAAACTTCCAGGCCGACGCTTTGGCTCAGCGGCACAAATGCAGGCGGCTCTGTTGGAGGCAACTTCACAGCTACAGAATTTGCCGTTGTCGGTGCCGAGATCGATCGCACCAGCCTCATCGCAACTGCTGCCGGAGCGAATCGACTGCATCGCCGCCAGCGCGACCCATCGCTATTGGGTGACAAGTTCACCACGCGGAATTCGGCTGCATCGAGACAACACCGAGACGATCGTGCCAGAACCCGTTCGATCGCTGCTGCTGCGTCCGCAAGGCTGCTTTGTGTGGACACAGACGGCTTTGTATTTGCAGCCGATCGACTCCACCAAACTGCGATTGATCGGTTCGCTCGCACCTCAATCTGAAGTGGCGATCGCGCCAAATGGTTGCTGGTTTGTCGCCGTTTCATCCGCAGCGACTACCGTTCAGACAGTGGCAGAAGGGCGGTTGATCATTTGTCTGACCACAAAATCCACTGCCGCTGAGGTCATAGCGCTCAGTTCGCGGCATTTTGCAATCGCCTACAGCACAGCGAACAAAACGCAAATTGAAGTTTGGACGCGCCAAGGCCAGCGGATTGCCCGCTTTGAAATTGCGGCTGCGCTAAGTCAAATCACACCCAGCCCAACCCTCGGTCGGTTTTTAGCGATCAATCGCCAGCAGCCCAACACGCTTTTGCTGATCGACGTGAAGCCGTTTCGCCTTCAGCGGCTTAACCTGCCGATCGTCCCCTGCGCGATCGCCGCAGGCACAGGGGGTACGCCTGCGTTGGTACCCAAGGTGAAATGATTTTGATTGATTTGGAGGGTCAGCCCTGCAAGCAGCTTGATGGAATTGGGTCGCCAACTGCGATCGCAGCGATCGATTCACAGCTTGAAATCGCCACTTGGACAGCAGAGATTGGGCATCTACATCGCTTCGATTTTAGCGCGTGAGATGCTTGGCGGCGATCGCTTCTTGAATGCAGCGGCAGTGCGGCCCTCAAATGAAGGTGATTTCCTTTTGCTGAATGCTCACACTCAAATCTCGCGGCCAATCATCTACAGAAGTTGGCACTCCCCCGCCCAAAGACAGTGGGATTCTTGGTTGCACGAGACCACTTAGACTAGAAACCTTGCAGCATCTAACCCAGAGGTTGGACTCTCCCCAAGCGTTAGTTCGGGTATGCCCTACCCGATTTGCTTTTCAGCAAGTCCTTTTTGATTTGAAACACAAATGGTTTCAAAAACTGATTTGCTTAGCTCCTGTGAATCTTTTACCTACTGCGAGGAGGAAACTAGAACAATGCTGTCGCTCAAGCAGAGAAAGACTTGCTCAGGCAATATTGCGAACAATCCGCCAGAAAGCAAACCGATGTACTTCGAGAACTTATCCGATCCCTTAAGCGACGATCCAAGACTTGACAGTAAAGATGGTGTGCGGCGATTCCATTTCACTCCATCACCCGCCTTATATCCCAGGTTCAAAGACGCTGAGTTTCACGGCGTTCTCTATAAATAGTTGAGGTGTCAGTTGAGGTGTCGGGCGATCGCTCAGTCATACCAATTCAGCCTGATGCTGCTGATGCAAAAACACCAAAAATCGTCATTTGATTCGCCATTCATCCAAAAATCACTGCCGAGCAAACTCACATTTGAAACGATCGATGGTTGCTGTTCCTCAATCAACTAATCGATCGATCGAGCTTTCCAAAAATTACTGCTTTGAGTTTCTAATCAATTAGTTTGTTGGATGATGCTCGATAGCGCTTGCAGCAGTTCAAGTTGCTCTAGCAGGGAGAGCGATCGAGCCGTATTAACAATTTTTTGAATCTGTGGTGTCACTGTAAATCCTCTATTTACTTTTTTACAGGTGTTCGTTGAGTTGGGCGGGGCGATCGCTCTTCTAAATAACATTCACATTTCAAACTACAGGTGGAGTTTTCAAGTTAAGTTTGGGCTGATAAAAAGAAACCGCTGCATTCTCGGCGCGATTCAACAACCACTCTGGGAGTTCAACCCAAGTGATGTGAACAGCTAAACCGTATCTAGAAATGATTTCGCTCAGCTTGTGATGACCACTATTCCAGCGATCGTGAATATTTTTAGCTTGCCCAATGTAAATGACGCTACCATCAGCGTCGACAACCTTATAAACGCCACTAACTTTTGGAAGTAACTTGAGCTGAGTAATATGAACCAAGCTACAAGTCCTCAATGTGAATGTCTTCAAACTGAGCCTCTAGCTTAATGCGCTGCCAATCAACCTCAATTTGTTCATCAGTCAACCCAGCAAGATGACCAACTGCAATTAAAGATTGCTTGAGCATTTGCTCAGATTCTTCTATATCAGCGATCGAGATCTCCTGGTTATGGAAACGTAAAGTTTTAAGCTTCTGAAGAATTTCTAACCAATGCTTTTTGTAGCGCAGATCTTTACCGCTAGCGAGATCAGGCCGCTCCTGCTTAAGTTGTTTTGTATTTGAAGTGCAGGTTAGGCTAAAAACCTCCTGCTTAATTATTTGCAGTTTCATGAAATTTCTCCAGCTCACACCTTTGTGTACCGAATAGCAGATTTAACTAACTTCAAAATTTCCGATTTCTCTAGGTCAAAGAAGTTTTCAGCAAGTTCTACTGCCTTATTGACCGAGCGGGTTTTATAAACTGCATTCACCTTGTTAATTACTTCTTCCGATACACCTTCTTGTCTCAACAATTCTCTAACCAGTTCACGCTGAACCCGGTAGGTGTCATTCCAAGACTGTAAGGTGCGCTGGCTATTTTCTAAATGCCCAATTTCTTTGATCTTGTTCGACCAAGTATCGAGAAGGCTAGCCAGTGCTGAGGCTGTGCCAACTCCTGCCTTCTGCATCAGATTTTTGAGGATTTGCCCTTTCTTCTGACTGTCTTGAATAACCTTGACATGCTCATCACGGTACTTTTCAAGTACCTGCTCAGCCGCACCAACGCTCGCTTTCTTCTCTTGCCTACCAGTGATATGGCCTTGTTTAGCGCGGATTTCATCAAGCACTTGGTCATAGTTGGTCATGTTGTGACGGTAGTGATCAAAGAGTTGGCGACCTTTAGCCTGCTCATAATCGACCAGTTGTCCACTTTCATCCCTGATTTGATAAAACTCCTCAAGATTGCTCAAGCTGACCTGCTCACGAATATCAAGATCCGATCGTCACTCATCGCCTTCTCCTCCAAACCCGTCATAGTATTGTTTTCCCATTTCTTCTATGTTGTTACACACTGCACCAACATGGATGCATTGCTGTGTGAAAGTACGGTGAAAGTTTGTTGACTTAAGTGAAAATCTGTTTTTCAGTGCTGTTATAGCTTGCTCGCCCCCTCCACCCCCGATCTCTGCTAAAATCCGACCTTGCAACCTTTTGACGAAACTCGATCGCCCACCCGTGACCAAGCTGATCATTCAAATTCCCTGCTACAACGAGGAAGAGACCTTGGGGTTGACTCTGGCGGAATTGCCGCGCAGTGTGCCGGGGATCGATCGCGTCGAGTGGCTGATCATCAACGATGGCAGTCGCGATCGCACGGTTGAAGTTGCGATCGAAAATGGCGTTGATCATGTCATTGATCTGCCGCACAATCAGGGTTTGGCGCAGGCGTTCATGGCCGGAATTGAGGCCAGCCTGCGAGCCGGAGCCGACATCATTGTGAACACGGATGCGGACAATCAGTATTGCGCTGCTGACATTGCGAAGCTGGTGGAGCCGATTTTGAATGGGCGGGCGGAGATTGTGATTGGGGCAAGACCGATCGCCAAAATCCGACATTTTTCCCCGACCAAAAAGTTTTTGCAGGGCTTTGGTAGCTGGGTCGTGCGGCTGGCAAGCAATACGCAGGTGGCCGATGCGCCGAGCGGGTTTCGGGCGATTAGCCGCGAGGCAGCGATGCGGCTGAATGTGTTTAACGAATACACCTACACGCTGGAGACAATTATTCAGGCGGGACAGCGCGGCATGACCGTCATTTCGGTACCGATTCGCACCAATGGCTATTTGCGTCCCTCACGCCTGGTAAAAAGCATTCCTTCCTATGTGCAGCGATCGCTCTTTACGATCCTCCGCATTTTCATGACCTACAAACCCTTGCGGTTTTTCATGATTCTGGGGAGCATTCCGTTTTCGATCGGAACGCTTTTAGGAATTCGTTGGATCGTTCTATTTGTGTTAGAAAATGGGACGCGATCGCGCACACCCAGCCTCATTCTGGCCGCGATTTTAATTCTGATTGGCTTTCAAATTTGGATGTTTAGCCTCGTTGCCGATTTGATGGCCGTGAATCGCAAAGTGTTAGAAGATATCCAGCTTCGACTGCGGCGGGCAGAACTCGATTCAGAGAAGCGCAAAATGCCATAATGTTCTCGCCGCAATCTTGCCAAAATGCCCACTGACTACTGGAATCGACTGCAAACCGAGGTGATTCGCTCCGGCAACTGTACGCACTGCGGAGCCTGCGTCGGGCTGAATCCCGAACTGCTCGAATTTCACCAAACGGAGCGAGGGCCACTGCCGCAGGTTCGATCGATCGAAGCCTTGAACCAGTGGCCGAACGACAAGAAGCTGGCGACTTTTCTGGGCAATTTGGAAGAAGTACTCGCGGCGCGATCGCAACAGATGCCGCTGGCGTGGTCGGTCTGTTCCGGTCGCGGTGTGCCCTATCCTGACCTGCTCAACTGGCTGTTTCCGGGTGTCGATCGCGACCCGCTGATTGGCGCTTATCGCCAAATCTTCACAGGCTACGCTTCTGATCCGGCTGTGCGGCGGCGCGGCGCATCGGGCGGGGTGATCAGTCGCGTCTTGATTCACCTGCTGGAGTCGGGACAGATTGACGGGGCGATCGTCCTTCAGCAGGGCTTGGTGGAACCCGAA